>JBFEXY010000123.1:0-7132 GCA_041562415.1 Woeseiaceae bacterium | reverse complement strand
GCGCTGGATTCCGGCCTGCTTTGGCTGACGCGGCGCCTGGTCGGCTAGGCACCTGCGGCGACACATGGAGGTACACCAATTGGCCTTACGGTGGTACATCGTTCACGCCTATTCGAATTTCGAACATAAGGTGAAGCAGTCCCTCGAAGAGCGCATCGAGCGCATGGGCCTGCAGGACAAGTTCGGCGAAATCCTCGTCCCGACCGAAGAAGTGGTCGAGATGAAAGAGGGGAGCAAGCGTCGTAGTGAACGCAAATTCTTCCCGGGATACGTGCTCGTGCAGATGGAGATGGATGACGAGACCTGGCACCTCGTGAAGGAAGTGCCGAAGGTGCTCGGTTTCATCGGTGGCTCGAGCGACAGGCCCGCGCCGATTTCGGACAAGGAGGCAGACCAGATTCTGCAGCGTGTCCGCGAGGGCGTTGACAAGCCGCGGCCGAAGGTACTGTTTGAGCCGGGCGAGGTCGTTCGCGTTACCGACGGCCCGTTCAATGACTTCAGTGGTGTCGTCGAGGCGGTGAATTACGAAAAGAGCCGTCTGCAGGTTGCGGTTCAGATTTTAGGCAGGTCCACCCCGGTGGAGCTGGATTTCGGGCAGGTGGAGAAGTCCTAGGCCCGAAGAAAAGTTTTGTAGGAGCGGTTCTCGGACCGCGGAATGCAGGAGCACGGCTCGGCGCGCGATCGAATTTCTTCGAATCGGGCTTCAAGTGGTGCTCATGCGAACAGACGAGGAGCCCTGACAAGGCGTTTGAACTCGGGAGACGAAAATGGCTAAGAAAGTAGCTGGTTACATCAAGCTGCAGGTTCCCGCCGGCCAGGCGAACCCGTCACCGCCGGTTGGACCGGCGCTGGGTCAGCATGGCGTAAACATCATGGAGTTCTGCAAGGCGTTTAACGCGCAGACCCAGAGTGTAGAGCCGGGCCTGCCCATTCCCGTGATTATTACGGTCTACGCAGACCGCAGCTTCACGTTTATCTCGAAGACCCCGCCTGCCGCAGTGTTGCTGCGAAAGGCTGCCGGCGTAAAGAAGGGTTCGGGCGAACCGAACACCAACAAGGTCGGCAAGGTGAACCGCGCGCAGCTCGAGGAGATCGCGACCGCGAAGATGCCGGACCTGACCGCCGCCGATATGGACGCGGCCGTCCGCACGGTTGCCGGTACAGCGCGCAGCATGGGTATCGAAGTTGAGGGAGTGAAGTAATGGCGGCTGCAACGAAGCGCAGGAAAGCTGCGAAGGAAAAGGTCGATTCGACCAAGGTCTACGTCATTGATGAGGCGTTGTCGCTCGTTAAGGAGCTTGCAACGGCGAAGTTCCCGGAGAGCATCGACGTGTCGGTGAACCTGGGCGTCGACCCGCGCAAGTCCGACCAGGTGGTCCGTGGGTCTACCGTGCTGCCGAACGGCACGGGCAAGACCGTGCGCGTTGCCGTGTTTGCCCAGGGCGAGAACGCCGACAAGGCTAAAGCAGCGGGCGCGGACGTGGTCGGCTTCGAAGACCTTGCCGAGACCGTGAAGGGTGGTGAGCTCAATTTTGACGTCGTCATTGCGACGCCGGATGCGATGCGGGTCGTCGGCCAGTTGGGCCAGATCCTCGGACCACGCGGCCTGATGCCGAACCCCAAGGTGGGCACGGTAACCGCGGACGTCGAGACCGCGGTGAAGAATGCGAAGGCCGGCCAGGTGCGTTATCGGACCGACAAGGCAGGCATCATTCACTGCCCGATCGGCCGCGCCGACTTCGAAGTACCGGCACTCAAGGAAAACCTCCAGGCTCTGCTGGGCGACCTGAAGAAGGCGAAGCCGGCAGCGTCGAAAGGACAGTACGTAAAGAAATTGACCGTCTCCTCGACCATGGGTCCCGGCGTGTCCGTGGACCGGGGTTCGGTAGACGCCTGATCGAGGCGCGAGGCAGACGAAGTTATTCGCCGGATGGCCGCAGGGTCAAAAGGTGGATAGCCGCAGGGACGCGGCAATCGTCGAAGACCGTAGGTGATCGGAGTGAGATTCGATCTTAATCACCGCCTACGCAGATGGTGTTACCCGAGTCAGTAATGACTGGCAACGGTTGCCATCCGACAGGGTAGTCAGGAGAGGCGTAGTTCTGGCGGCGACAGCTGTCACCCGATAAGGATCACGGTGGCAATGTCGAACGAACGGCGTCGACCTGACATGTGTACAACCGTAGGCCAGGAGTAGATATGGCACTAAGACTCGAAGACAAGAAAGCGCTTGTCAAAGAGGTAAACGCGGTTGCGGGAGACTCGGTAACGGCTGTAGCGGCCGAATACCGTGGGCTCTCGGTTGCAGAAATGACGGAGTTGCGCAAGGAAGCGCGCAATGCCGGTGTGTACATGCGTGTCGTAAAGAACACGCTGGCACGGCGCGCCGTCGAGGGTACCGAATTCGAGTGCATGCAAGAGACACTCAAGGGACCGATTCTGCTCGCGTTTGCCAAGGACGATCCGGGTGCCGCTGCCAGGGTTATCAAGAATTTCGCCAAGGAGCACAACGCTCTGCAGGCGGTTTCGCTATCGGCTGGTGGGCAATTGCTGCCCGCGTCGGATCTGGCGACGTTGGCAGATTTGCCGACGCTGGATCAGGCCCGAGCAATGTTGCTCGGCGTAATGATGGCACCGATGACCAAACTGGCACGCACGTTGGCCGAGCCTTCTGCGATGCTTGCGCGCACCTTGAGTGCACGTGGCAGCCAGGAAGCGGCCTGATCGTACGGTCAAACTGATACACCTGATTCAGGTAACAAGTTAAGAGGAAATAGAAAGATGGCAATGTCAAATGAAGACCTGCTCAAGGAATTGAGCGCAAAACCGATTATGGAAGTCGTTGAACTCGTCAAAATGCTTGAAGACGAGTGGGGCGTATCGGCAGCTGCTCCGGTAGCTGTTGCTGCGGGTCCGGCAGCCGGTGGTGATGCCGCCGAGGCAGCTGCGGAGAAGGACGAGTTCGATGTCGTTCTCGCGAGCTTCGGTGGTAACAAGGTTGCGGTCATCAAGGCCGTACGCACGATCACCGGCCTGGGTCTCAAGGAGGCCAAGGACACAGTTGAAGGTGCCCCTTCAACGATCAAGGAAGCAGTAGCAAAAGACGAAGCAGAAGAAATCAAGAAGACACTTGAAGAAGCCGGCGCGACGGTTGAGCTCAAGTAGTCACTTGATACTTCGCTTTTTGTTACAGGACCCGGCGGTCCGCAAGTCGGGCAAGCAGCCAGCCGTTCAGCGGCCGGCTGCTTGCGCGCATCTGAATTAAATGAGGGTTATCCCGAATGGCTTATTCGTTCACTGAGAAAAAGCGCATCCGCAAGAATTTCGGCAAACGTCCGACGATTCTAGATGTTCCTTACCTGCTGTCGATCCAGGTCGACTCGTACCAGAAGTTCCTGCAAACGGACAAGATGGTCGAGGAGCGCGACGACATCGGGCTGCATGCGGCATTTCAGTCTGTATTCCCGATTGTTAGTTACTCGGGCAATGCGGCGCTGGAGTACGTGAGCTACAGGCTCGGCGAGCCGGTGTTCGACGTCAAGGAATGCCAGATGCGCGGCCTGACCTACGCGGCGCCTATCCGCGTCAACGTGCGCCTGGTGATCTACGACAAGGAAGCCAGCGGCACGCCCAAACCCGTTAAGGATATTCGTGAGCAGGAAGTTTATCTCGGCGAAATGCCGCTGATGACCGACCACGGTACCTTCGTGATCAATGGCACGGAGCGCGTCATCGTGTCGCAGCTGCATCGCTCTCCGGGCGTATTTTTCGATCACGACAAGGGTAAGACGCACAGCTCGGGCAAGCTGCTTTTCTCGGCTCGCATCATTCCGTACCGTGGGTCCTGGCTCGATTTCGAGTTCGACCCGAAGGATTGTGTCTTTGCGAGAATCGACCGCCGCCGCAAGCTGCCGGTGACGATCATTCTGCGCGCTCTCGAGATGACGAACGAAGAGATGCTCGACATGTTCTTCGAGACCAACGATTTCTTCCTCTCGGAGAAGGAAATCAAGATGGGCCTCGTACCCGAGCGTCTTCGTGGAGACACCGCAACCTTTGATATCAAGCTCGGCCGCAAGGTGATCGTCGAGGAAGGCCGCCGCATCACGGCGAAGCACGTTCGCGACATGTCGAAGTCGAGTGTCGACAAGCTGGCGGTGCCCGCCGAGTATCTCGAGGGCAAGATCCTCGCTCACGACGTCGTCGATACCGAAACGGGCGAGCTGCTTGCGGCCGCCAATGCTGAGTTGACTGCCGAACTGATCGAGGCGTTGATCGAGAACGGCGTAGGCCACATTCGCACACTCTATGTAAACGACCTCGATCGCGGACCGTTCATTTCGAACACGCTCAATATCGATCCGTCGACGACCCGTCTCGAGGCGCTCGTTGAGATCTACCGCATGATGCGTCCCGGCGAGCCTCCCACCAAGGAAGCCGCCGAGAACCTGTTCCAGAATCTGTTCTTCAACGCGGACCGGTACGACCTTTCCGCCGTGGGCCGCATGAAATTCAATCGCCGCGTCGGCCGGGACACCTCGGAAGGTGATGGCGTACTGGACAAGCAGGATATCCTCGATGTGCTCAAGACGCTCATCGATATTCGTAACGGCTACGGCACCGTCGACGATATCGACCACCTGGGCAACCGCCGGGTGCGCAGCGTCGGCGAGATGGCGGAGAATGCATTCCGCGTCGGGCTCGTGCGCGTGGAGCGTGCCGTAAAGGAACGCCTGACACAGGCCGAGACCGAGGGTCTCATGCCGCAGGAGATGATCAACGCGAAGCCGGTGGCGGCAGCCGTGAAGGAGTTCTTCGGCTCGAGCCAGCTTTCGCAGTTCATGGACCAGAACAACCCGCTGTCGGAAGTCACGCACAAGCGGCGCGTCTCGGCGCTTGGCCCGGGTGGCCTGACGCGTGAGCGCGCGGGATTCGAGGTTCGCGATGTGCACCCGACACACTACGGCCGTGTCTGCCCGATCGAAACGCCGGAAGGCCCGAATATCGGGCTCATCAATTCGCTCGCCGTCTATTCCCGTACCAACGAATATGGCTTCCTGGAGACGCCCTACCGGAAGGTCTTCGATGGCAAGGCAACATCGGATATCGAGTACCTGTCGGCCATCGAGGAAAGCCAGTACATCATCGCGCAGGCAAACTCCGAGCTGGACGCGAACGGCAAGTTCGTGGACGACCTCGTTTCGGTTCGTCACAAGAACGAGTTCACGCTTGCGGGTCCGATGGACGTGAATTACATGGACGTCAGCCCTCGGCAGATCGTGTCTGTCGCGGCGGCACTGATTCCGTTCCTGGAGCACGACGACGCGAACCGCGCGCTGATGGGTTCGAACATGCAGCGGCAGGCCGTACCGACGCTGCGGTCGGAAGCTCCGCTCGTAGGAACGGGCATCGAGCGCGCCGTGGCGGTCGACTCGGGTGTGACCGTGGTCGCACGTCGCGGCGGCACCGTCGACTCGGTCGACGCATCGCGTATCGTCGTTCGTGTCAACGACGACGAAACCAGCGCCGAGGAGCCTGGCGTCGATATCTATAACCTGACGAAGTACACGCGCTCGAACCAGAACACCTGTATCAACCAGCGCCCGCTGGTCTCAGCGGGTGATGTGATCGCCGCTGGTGACGTACTCGCCGACGGCCCGTCCACGAACATGGGCGAGTTGGCGCTCGGGCAGAATCTCCTCGTCGCATTCATGCCCTGGAATGGCTACAACTTCGAGGACTCCATCCTCATCTCGGAGCGGGTCGTGAAAGAAGACCGCTTTACCACGATCCATATCGAGGAGTTGCAGTGTGTTGCGCGCGATACCAAGCTCGGCCCCGAAGACATCACATCTGATATTCCCAACGTAGGTGATGCGGCGCTGGCGAAGCTCGATGAGTCCGGTATCGCGTTCATCGGCGCGGAAGTTAAGGCTGGTGATATCCTGGTTGGCAAGGTCACGCCCAAGGGCGAAACGCAGCTGACGCCGGAAGAGAAGCTGCTGCGTGCTATTTTTGGCGAGAAAGCCTCGGACGTGAAAGACACTTCCCTGCGCGTACCGCCGGGCATGGACGGCACCGTCATCGATGTCCGTGTGTTCACGCGTGATGGCGTCGACAAGGATGCGCGCGCCCTCTCGATCGAGAAATCGGAGCTCGAGAGCGTCCGCAAGGACCTCGATGACACGCTGCGCATTCTCGAAGAGGATATCTACGAGCGCGTCGAGCGCATGCTCACGAGCAAAGTTGCACAGGGCGGCCCGAACAAGCTGAAGTCGGGCTCGAAGATCACCAAGGCGTACCTTGACGAGGTGCCGCGCGAACAGTGGTTCGAGATTCGTCTCAAGAACGATGACGCCAACGAGCAACTCGAGAAGGCCTACGAGCGCCTCAAGGCCCAGCGGGAAGAGTTCGATCGCCGCTTCGACGAGAAGAAGGCAAAAATCACCGCGGGCGATGACCTGGCGCCGGGCGTTCTCAAGATGGTCAAGGTCTACCTGGCCGTCAAACGCCGCATCCAGCCTGGCGACAAGATGGCCGGCCGTCACGGTAACAAGGGTGTGATTTCCACGATCGTACCGGTCGAGGACATGCCTTATCTGGAAGATGGTACGCCAGTCGATATTGTCTTGAATCCGCTCGGTGTGCCCTCGCGCATGAACGTCGGCCAGGTCCTGGAGACTCACCTGGGCTGGGCCGCAAAGGGCCTCGGCAGGAAGATCGACGAAATGCTCAAGGCACAGGAGTCGACGGCCAAGGTCCGCCAGTTGCTGGAGACGATCTACAACAAGACCGGCGGCAAGGAGGAGGACATCAAGTCGCTGAACGACGCTGAAGTCCTGGAGCTAGCGGGCAATCTGACCAACGGCGTACCGACGGCTACTCCGGTATTCGATGGTGCGACCGAGGCCGAGATCAAGGGCCTGCTGGAGCTTGCCGGTCTCAATGAGTCCGGTCAGTCGACGCTGTTCGATGGACGTACGGGCGAGCGATTCGATCGTGATGTCACCGTCGGCTACATGTACATGCTGAAGCTGAACCATCTCGTCGACGACAAGATGCATGCTCGTTCAACCGGTCCATACAGCCTCGTCACGCAGCAGCCGCTGGGCGGCAAGGCGCAGTTCGGCGG
>JBFEXY010000122.1:0-7196 GCA_041562415.1 Woeseiaceae bacterium | reverse complement strand
CGCGACGACGATTAGTTTGCTCAGTTGATTCATGACGAGTTCCTTTCGACGTTTAAAAAAGACCGGAGGAGTGTGTGCCCGAGGCGACGTCAGTGGGTTTCACCGGGGTATCAGGATGTTTCCAGTTGTTTCACCGAGCGTCCTGCGCAGGACGGGGCTGACTTCACGCGCTATGATTCCCGCATGACCAAAGTCCTGATAATCGATGACGATCGTAAACACTCCGAGCTTCTGCAGGAGTACTTCAAGCGTTTCGGAATAAAGCTGGTAACTGCCGGCGATGCGAACGAGGGATTTCGCAAATTATCCGTCGAAGACCCGGATCTGCTTTTGCTCGACGTCATGTTGCCAGGCAAGGACGGCTTCGCGATCTGCCGAGAGGTGCGCAAGACGAGCAACATACCGATCATCATGTTGACGGCTCGCGGTGACGTCATCGATCGCGTTTCCGGGCTGGAGCTCGGCGCAGACGACTACATCGGCAAGCCTTTCGAGCCGCGCGAACTCGTCGCACGCGTCCAGGCCATCCTGCGCCGAAGTGATTCCGCTGGGCCGAGTGCTGGAAGACTGAGCTTCGACGGGCTCGAGATCGACACGGAATCCCGCTCCGTCAAGGTCGATGGCGAGAGCGTGGAATTGACGTCGATGGAGTACGAACTGCTGCTGATTCTCGCCCGTCGGCACGGCAAGAAACTCTCGCGCGACGACATACTCGGCGAACTCCGGGGCATCGACGCCGCGATACTTACGCGGTCCGTAGACATCATGATCTCGCGCCTGCGCCAGAAGCTGGGCGATTCTGTGAAGCCGCCGCGCTTCATACAGACCGTCTGGGGTCGGGGTTACTCATTCATCGGAGTTCCGTCGAGCGATGATTAGATGGCTGGCGCGATCACTGTCGTTCCGGCTACTGGTCATCTTTCTGCTGCTCGGCGGCCTTTTCGTTTACGGCACATTGGCGGCAATACGCTGGGTATACAACAGCGATGACATCCGTGGCCTCATCAGCGGGCACCTGTCGCTGCACGTGCAGTACGTACGCGAAGATATCGGCAGCCCGCCGCGCATCGACCGGGCAATTTCAATTACCGAGCGCGTGCCCGTCGATATCCGAATTCTCGGCCCGGATATCGACTGGGCGTCGGATCCGGCCTTCCCCCGGCTGTCGGAACTCGACTTCGGGCCGAGCCCGGCGTTCAGCGACGACCCGGATGCCTGGATTGACGAACTCCTCGGCGTCGAATTCGCGCGCCAGGACGATCATAACTTCCTGCGCATGGCCTCCGGCGAAAACGGCGAATACGATATCGTCGTGGTGACCCCGCGGATCGCCGATGTGCGAACCGGCCCCGACCTCAGCTACATCATCGTCGGCCTTGGGCTGACCTTCCTGCTGCTCGGCTACGCGGCCGTTAACTGGCTGTTCAAGCCGATACGTGCGATCCGTGCCGGCGCCGAGCATATCGGTCGCGGCAACTTCGATCACAGGATCGAGACCATTCGGCACGATGAGCTGGGCGACCTGGCCGCGGATATCAACAAGCTCGCCGCCGACGTGCAGAACATGCTCGATGCGAAGCGTGCGCTGCTGTTGGGAATCAGCCACGAGCTGCGTACGCCGCTGTCGCGGATGCGGCTGATCATCGAGTTCATCGACGACGACAAACAACAACAGGAAATCAGGGCGGAGCTGATCGAGATGGAGAAGATTATCGTTTCGCTGCTGGAGGCGGAGCGCCTGAACAGCCGCCACGAACCTTTGTCCCGGTCCGAGGTGCGGGTGCGTGCGCTGGTCGATGAACTGATCGATGATTTCTTCGATCGCGACCGTGACCGTATACAGGTCATCGACCGTAGCCACGGGGCTGTTGCCAAAATCGACGAGGCGCGCGTGTCGCTGCTGTTGAAGAACCTGGTCAGCAATGCACTGGGGTACTCACCGGTGAACAGCGGCCCCGTGGAACTTACGATCGACTCGCAGGACGCCGAGCTGGTTCTCAGGGTTCGCGACTACGGACCGGGAATATCGCCGGACCACGCCGAACACATCGGCGAACCGTTCTATCGCGGCGACCCGTCGCGTACGCGGGAAACCGGTGGAACCGGCCTAGGCCTGTACCTTGCTACGCTGGTGGCGCGGGCGCATGGCGGTTCCCTCGAACTCGTCGACACCAAAGGGCAGGGCGCCTGTTTCGAGGCCAGGCTGCCGCTCCGGCCACGTATTTGACATAAGCCAAGGATTCCACGGAGTTGCCGGCCTTCCGCAAGGGCTGAAAGCAGCGGACTTGACTGTGTACGCCAGTGATATCAAAATAATATCAAGTTGATATTAATTGTTATTGCTGAGGAGAGGCCCATGATCCGTGAAGAGGTGCGCAAGGTTTCCTCCGGTTACCTGATGCTGGTCGTGCTCGTTATTGCGCAACTGGCGACCGCTTACGGGATTTACCGTGCCGTCCTGGCCGAATCCGTGCCAGGAATCATTACCGCCGTGATTGCATCGATCGTGGTGCTGATCATGTGGGCCGGCCTGTTCATGATTCACCCGAACGAGGCGAAGGTCCTGCAGCTGTTCGGCAAGTACGTCGGCACGGCGCACGAACCGGGACTGAAGTGGGCGAACCCGTTTTTCCAGAAGACCGCCGTTTCGACGCGCGTGCGCAATTTCGAGAGCGGCAAGCTCAAGGTGAACGACTCCAACGGCAGCCCGATCGAAATCGCGGCGGTGGTTGTCTGGAAGGTCGTGGACACTGCCGAGGCGCTGTTCGAGGTCGACGACTATGAGGAATTCGTCCAGATACAGAGCGAGTCGGCGCTCAGGAATCTGTCGACCACGTTTCCCTATGAGCCCCACGAGGGTGAGGGCCTGGCGTTGCGCAGCAACCCGATTGAAATCGCGCAGGCGCTGCGCGATGAAATCCAGGATCGACTGGAGACGGCCGGTGTAACCGTTATCGAGGCACGCATCAGCCACCTGGCGTATGCACCCGAAATCGCCAACGCCATGCTGCGCCGCCAGCAGGCCTCGGCGATCATCGCTGCCCGCCGGCAAATCGTGCGCGGCGCAGTCGGTATGGTGGAAATGGCGCTAGATGAGCTGCGCAAGAACCAGGTCATAGAACTCGATGAAGAGCGCAAGGCGGCAATGGTCAGCAACCTGCTGGTGGTCCTCTGCGGTGAGGAGGGCGCGCAGCCGGTGCTGAACACAGGCTCACTTTACACCTGATCCGAGAGACGACCGGAGTAACCCGAGAGAGCGATGGCTGCCCGCAAGGCTTTTGCGCTGCGAATAGACGAGAAGACCCTGGCGGCGATGCAGCGCTGGGCGAACGACGACCTGCGCAGTCTCAACGCGCAGATAGAGTTCATCCTGCGTGAGAGCCTGCGCAGAGCAGGGCGCCTGCCGAAGGACAGGAGCGGCAGCGAGGACTAGGCGCCACTCAGTGACGTTGCCGCTTCGAGTCGCTGCGCGCTGACGCGTGCCGCTTGCGTTCGGCAGTTCTCACCGAATCCTTCTCCTTCGACCGCTGCGGTCTGCTCTGCTGCGGCTCCTGGCGCCTCGTTTCCGCGCGCCTCGTTTCCTGGCGCCGCGGTTCCTGGCGCCTCGTTTCCTGGCGCCGCGGTTCCTGGCGTCGCGTTTCCTGGCGTTGCGTTTCCTGGCGTCGCGTTTCCTGGCGTTGCGTTTCCTGGCGTTGCGGCCTGTCCGAGCGGCGCTCCTGCCGGTATTCGCTGGCGCGTCGGGCGCTGTGGCGCTCTGCTGAGTCGTTATCACGTCTTGCGACCCGTTCGGACCGAGCGTGCTGTCTCTGGATGCTTGCCCTCTGCCGTTGTTCGGAGCTGCTCTCCGGCCGCGTCACCCTGCGCGGCGCCTGCCTGGTCGTCGACGGGACCGCTGCCTGGCGCTCGTGGCGACGGTTGTCCGATGCGCTGCGCGCGCGGTTGCTGTCACGCCGGTCGCGCGTCGACCGAGCAGTGTGCGAGCGTTGCACATTTCGAGCGGTCGCGCGTGTTGTCGTCCCGGCGTAGGAACGATGTCTCACAGTGCGCCCGGTGTAATAGTCGCTGTGAGCGATGCGCTGGTTATGAAGACGGCGCCTCGTGTCGTGCCGCGGCTGCCAGTGATCGCCACGACTGTAGCGGTGACGAGACACGGAGTAGCGATCAGCCGAATAATAGTGATTGTGCACGTGGATGGTCGGCCGACGGTACCACCAGCCATCCCAGTAGTGGCGACCGTAATAGGGGTGGCCATGATAGCTGTGATGGACTACATGCACGCTGTCCGTCAGCCAGCCGACGGTAAACGCGGTCGTAACGCCCCAGAAGAAGCCGCTGTTGAATGCATAGCCGACCGGGTACGGGTAGTAGTAAACGGGGTATGCCCTGGGGTAGTAGTGATACACCGGCCGCGCCTGGTACACGACGACGCGCTCCGGTTCATAGTAAGGCACGTAGATAACGTCGTCCTCGACCGGCGTGATCTCGATGCTGCCGTCGCTACGTGCCACCGTCTGGTGCGAGTCACTCTTCAGGTTACCGGCTGCGTACGCACGATCGCGAAAACTTTCTACCGCGCCGACCACGTCGGCTTGCTGGGCGACCACGGCTTCACCCAGGCGCCAGGTCCAGTCCAGATCCTCATTGAGCAATTCAATTACCTCCGGATAATTGAGCAGCGCGATGACCGAGTCATCCCAGTCTTCATCCGGTTTTAGCGAAGGATCTTGCTCCAGGTCTTCGAGGAACCGCTGCGCCTGCACGAGCTGCAGCGGATACGTGGATGCTGGCAGCACGATCGCGAGGAGATCGTCGGGATACAGGGCTATAGGGCCGACCAGCTCCTGCAGTTCGGTGCGCGTCAGGAGCGGAATGTCCTCGTTTCCGGAGCGCGTATCCGGTTCGAACGATTCGTAGTCCGCAAGGGGGGTTCCGCTGTCATCGACAGGAACCTGCGCGGTCGACGGCGTCACCGCGATCGTGGCGAATAGCGCCACGAGCCGGGTTGAGAGTCTGATATGTAGGGCGTTCATACGGCCTCCCGGTCCTGCAATCATGGGCGTTTCTGCCCACCTTGCAGACGAGAATAGCCGTACCTACCTTAACCGGCGCTTAACGCCGGCAGACCGGTTACTTGTCGGCACCGCCGTGCCAGGAGAGGAATTTCCAGCCGCCATCCGTACGCACGAGCACGTCGCTATAGCGGCCGTTGTTCATCTCGACCTCGCCATCCTTGTTCTTGAAAGCAGACGTGTAGAGGTAGTGCGCAATTGCCACATCTCCATGGACGATAATGGCCAGGGGGTACAACTCATGCGCGACGACTTTGCCCTGCGATTCACTGAAGCGATTCCACATCTTGGTGGAAGCCTTGTTCCGCGGAGCCGGAGAATTCTTCGGCCAACCGGAGAAATCGGCAGCGAGCAATTCGTCAATCCATTTCCTGTCGTTGTCCTCGACCGCGTTCCACTGCTCCTCGACCACGGCCCAGACGCTGGCCTGATCACCAACCGTTTCCTCTGCGGCAGCGAAACCCGAAAGCAACAATGCGGCTGCGGCGAGAACGTATTTATAGCTGTTGAATCCCTGCATCCCCAATACCTCGATCATGCGCCAAAGGTAGGACGAGTTTAGACGCAATGGAATGACGCGACAAACCCCTGGTCGACAAACGCGACTAACGCGTCTTTACGTAGTGATCAGACCCAGCAATTTCATCTCCTCGATTTGTTGTGGCTGCAGGGATGTGCCCGCGTCTACGGTATACAGACTCAGCAGATCATTTCGGTCAAGGTATTCGGGGTGATGAAGTTCGATAAGGGTTGCGTATTCAATCGCCTGCTCGCTCTTCTCCAGTAGCAGGCGATAGACGTGCATGGCTACTTCAGTGCTGCGTTCGAGTCCCATCAGGGTTGCGACCGGGTGACTGATATCATCAAGCCTCACCGTGCCGATGTGCAGCGTCTCCTTGAGTATCGCCCAGCCACTGGCCTTGAATATCGCGCCGATCGATTTGCCAGAAAGAATCTGCGCGTGCTCGGCATTGATCAATGCGTCCGGCTCATCGACGAACCGCACTACCGCATAGCTGCGGCAGGTACGTATCCCGTTTTCACTGCTGTACAGATTCGAACGCCGGAGTCCCGGCTCGTTGGTGACGACATCGATGCCGTAGCTGCCGAAGCGATCGGCTATCCGCTCGCTGTTCAGCCGCTCGGATTCATGTGCGCAAGCGTCCAGAGCCGCCGCGACAACGGATCGAGGAAGAGTATTGCCGTGCATAATACCTATTGCGAGCCTTTTGATGGCGCACCATATACTTTGGCACTCGCAGCGTAAAGGAGCAGAATCATGCGTGCGATGCTGTTGCATGCCACCGGGAGCCTCGAGTCCAATCCCGAGCCCTTGCTGCTAACGGACGTCGACGACCCCAGCCCGGCAGACGACGAAATCCTGATTCGTGTCGCTGCATGCGGTGTCTGCCATACCGAACTCGACGAAATCGAGGGTCGCACGCCACCGCCGAAGCTACCCGTGATCCCGGGCCACGAGGTGGTCGGACGAGTTATGGCAACCGGGCGCAGCGCCCGTCGCTTCGGCCTCGAGGAGCGCGTTGGCGTAGGCTGGATTCATTCCTCGGACGGTACGAGATCGGAGAACATCAGTCCTGCGTTCCGGGCCACCGGTCGCGACGCCAATGGCGGCTACGCGGAACTGATGACGGTACCGGAAGCCTATGCTGTCCCTGTTCCTGATGCCTTCAGCGATATCGAGGCAGCACCTCTCATGTGTGCAGGCGCCGTCGGTTACCGGTCACTCAGGCTTACCGGGCTGGCCAATGGCGAGGTCCTCGGCCTCACCGGGTTCGGCGGATCCGGGCACCTCGTCCTGCAGGTGGCCAGGCACCTGTTTCCGGACAGCCCGGTATTCGTTTTTGCCCGCAGTGAAAGCGAACGCCGCTTCGCCCTCGAACTCGGCGCATGCTGGAGCGGCGACACCGAGGCGTTACCGCCCGAGGCCCCGAAGGCGATCATCGATACCACCCCGGTCTGGAAACCGGCAATCGCGGCGCTCGAGCGGCTGCAACCCGGAGGGCGGCTGGTTATCAACGCGATCCGCAAGGAGGACACCGACCGGGAGCTGTTGGCCGGCATACGCTACGAGGACCATCTCTGGCTCGAAAAGGAAATAAAGACGGT
>JBFEXY010000121.1:0-7198 GCA_041562415.1 Woeseiaceae bacterium | reverse complement strand
GACGTGGAGAAATCCGCGATCATCAAGAACCGCTTCGTGCAGATGATGGGCACATCGCCTATCGCGCTCGTCCCACATCTCGCCAACGAACAGCATTACGAAGTCCCCGCCGCGTTTTTCTCGGAGGTGCTCGGTATAAACCGCAAGTACAGTTGCTGCTACTGGCCGAAGGGCGTCGAGGACCTTGAGTCTGCCGAAGAATCTGCATTGCAGGTGACCGTCGAGAGGGCAGGTATCGAGGACGGCATGAAGGTCCTGGACCTGGGCTGTGGCTGGGGCTCGCTGTCACTCTGGATTGCCGAGCATTTCCCGAAGGCATCGGTCACCAGCGTGTCGAACTCCCAGTCCCAGCGCGACTACATTGCGAAAGCCGCCGAGAATCGCGGCCTCGACAATATCGAAGTCCACGTTTGCGACATGAACGACTTCGCCGCACCGGGCACGTACGATCGAATCGTCTCCGTCGAGATGTTCGAGCACATGCGGAACTACCCGGAACTTTTCCGCCGGATAAGCGGCTGGCTGGAGCCGGACGGACGGTTCTTCATGCACATTTTTTGTCACCGTACGACGCCATACGAATATGTCGACAAGGGACCGAGCGACTGGATGAGCCGTCATTTCTTCTCCGGCGGCATCATGCCGAGCGCCGACCTGCCGATGCGCGTTGGCGGCGACCTGGCAGTCGAGCGTCACTGGCAGTGGAATGGAGACCACTACGCCCGGACACTGCGGGCCTGGCTCGACCGGATGGACTCGCGCAGGAACGCCGTAATGCCGATTCTGGAAGAAACCTACGGCAAGGACCAGGCGGACCGGTGGAGGATGCGGTGGCGCATCTTCTTCATGGCTTGCGAGGAGCTGTTTGCCTACAACGGCGGGCGTGAGTGGTATGTCAGCCACTACCTGCTGAAGCGGGTCGGAGACTGATATGAACCTGTTAATCAACATCACCGCGTTCAAGCTGGGATGGCTGTCGTCGGTGTTCGGCGGCGCGCAGCAGCTTCCGTGGCTGGGTCCGCTGGTGGTTTTTCTGGCGGTGGCCATCCATCTCGCCCGCGCGCAACGTCCGAGTTCGGAACTGATGCTGATCGTGAGCTGCGGGCTCATCGGTACAGTATTCGACAGCGCGCTCGTTGCCGCCGGCTGGGTAACTTTTCCGTCCGGCATGATCAACGAATCGATGGCGCCGTACTGGATAGTTACGATGTGGATGCTATTTGGCACGACCATTAACCTGTCAATGCGCTGGATGCGAGGACGCCCGTTGCTTGCGTCGCTGTTTGGATTCGCGGGTGGCCCGCTGGCGTACATCGCGGGCCACAAGATCGGCGGCATTCAGTTCGTTGATCAGACGGCCGCGATCGCCATGCTGGCGATAGGCTGGGCTGTGATCATGCCGCTTCTCATGCGACTCGGCGAGCGCCTGGACGGCATATCGTCAGGGGCGCCGCGAGGTAGCGTAATCGGGCAGAGGATATCGTGATGGATATCCAGGTCTATTCCTTCGCGCTGGTCTTAATCCTCGGTGTCGCCAGTGCTGCCTGGATCGTGAGCGTAGCGCTCCGCAACGTCGCATTTGTAGACAGCCTATGGTCGTTGTTTTTCCTGATCGCCGCCGTCGCCTTTGCCGCCGCAGCCGCTCCGCTCAGCGCGCGTGGCCTGCTGGTCACGACTCTGGTGGCGATTTGGGCGCTACGGCTGAGTATCTACATCACTGCGCGCAACTGGGGCGAGCCCGAGGATTATCGGTACCAGAAGATCAGGGCAAACAACGAACCCGGATTTGCATTCAAGAGCCTCTACATCGTATTTGGCTTGCAGGGCATCCTGGCCTGGATCATCGCGATGCCGCTAATGCCGGCAATCATGAATGCGGGGGGTATCGGTCCGATAGAGATTCTTGCTTCCGCGCTATGGCTGGTCGGGTTTGTTTTCGAGGCGGGTGGCGACTACCAACTCGCGAAATTCAAGCGCGATGCGGCCAACAAGGGCAGGGTGCTGAATAGCGGATTCTGGCGCTATACACGGCATCCCAATTACTTCGGTGACTTCTGCGTCTGGTGGGCTTTCTACCTGTTTGCGTTTTCCGCGAACGGTTGGTGGACGTTGCTTTCGCCCGTGCTGATGTCGTTCCTTCTGCTGAAGGTTTCCGGTGTTGCAATGCTGGAAAAGACGATCACTGATCGTCGTCCGGAATACGCGGAGTATATCCGCAAAACGAATGCGTTTTTCCCCGGAGCTCCGAAGCGCGAGTTGACGACGTGAGGAAGGTGGAGACCATGAGACTATTGAATCGAATTCCTGTCGCATGCCTGTTACTGGCGTTTTCGTCCACCGTTACGTTCGCCAATGACGCGCTGAATAAGACTTTGATGTTCGACGTATTTCTCGACGGAAAGAAGATTGGCTATCACCGTTTCGAGATTGACGGCCCCGGGAGCAATGTGGCCGTTCGCAGCGAGGCGAGCTTCGACGTCAAGTTCCTGTTCGTTACGGCCTTCAGCTACCGTCACAGCGCCGAGGAAGACTGGGCTGGAGGCTGCCTGAACCAGATCGCGGCCCGTACCGATGCAAACGGCAAGCAGCTAATCGTCGTCGGCTCGCGTACCGACAACGCGTTTGTTATCGACACCGGCGAGCAGGAAGCCGAGTTGCCCGAGTGCGTCATGACCTTCGCCTACTGGAACCCCGGTTTCCTCGAGCAGCCGCGCCTCCTGAATCCCCAGACCGGTGAGTATCTCGAGGTTGTAGTCGAGGAGCTGGGCAGCGACCTGGTGAATATCGACGGCCGCGAGATTCCGGCCCGATCGGTCAGGCTTACCGCGCGGCAGATGGACATCACACTTTGGTACTCGGAAGACTCCGAATGGCTGGCACTGGAGTCGGTCGCGAAGGGTGGCCGGATCATTCGTTACGAGCTGAGCTGACATGACGCCTCTTCGCAAAACAGCATTGATTATCATCGCTTCCCTGACCCTTGCATCCTGCGCAAGCAATGGACCCGAGATGGAAACCGTAGATTACGTAGACCTCGAACGTTTCATGGGTGACTGGTATGTGATCGCCAATATTCCAACCTTCCTGGAAAAAGGCGCCCACAATGCAGTCGAGAACTACGCACTGAACGACGATGGCACGATAGCAACGACATTCACGTTTCGTGACGGCGGGTACGATGGCAAGGAAAAACAGTACAACCCCAAGGGCTTCGTTCGAGATACCGAGTCAAACGCGCTTTGGGGCATGCGCTTCATCTGGCCGATCAAGTCTGACTACCGCATCGTCTACCTGGACGAGGATTATTCGCAGACAATCATAGGTCGCCAGAAACGCGATTTCGTCTGGATCATGGCACGCAAGCCCGAAATTTCGGAAGACGAATACGAGGTGTTGCTGGGCTTCGTCGAATCGCTGGGGTACGACGTCTCGAAGGTCGAGCGCGTTCCGCAGAGGTGGTAGGTCAGAGGATATGAGAATCGCGATCGTTGGTACCGGAATAGCTGGAAACGTTGCGGCTTACAAGCTTCGCAAGTCGCATGAGATCACGGTCTACGAGGCATCATCGTATGTGGGTGGACACACCAACACTATAGACGTCGAGGAAGACGGCAGGTCGATCGCAATCGACACGGGTTTCATCGTTTTCAACGACCACACTTACCCGAATTTTATCGAACTCCTTGACGAAATCGGTCAGGAGTCCCAGCCGAGCATGATGAGCTTCAGCGTAAGTTCGGGCGATACTGGTCTCGAATACAACGGTTCGGGCCTGAATGCACTGTTCGCTCAGCGCCGCAATATCCTGCGGCCGCCGTTCTTTCGCATGATCCGCGACATCCTGCGATTCAATCGCGAGGCGATCGCAACGCTGCCTTGCGAAGACTCTGCTCAGACTGTCGGGGAGTACCTGCTGAAGCACGGCTACAGCCGCGAGTTCATGGACGATTACCTCGTGCCCATGGCCGCAGCTATCTGGTCGGCCGAGCCTGTAGCCATTCATGATATGCCACTGCAGTTCCTGGTACGTTTTTTCGATAACCACGGCTTGCTGCAGCTAAAGGACCGGCCAGTCTGGCGCGTGATCAAAGGAGGGTCTCGCGAATACGTCAAGAAACTCGTCGCCGGGCACCGTGATCGTATCAGGCTCGATACACCGGTCAGGCGGGTCGTCCGCCATGCGGCGGGCGTGGAGATCGTCACCGACCGTTACGGCCGCGAGTGGTATGACGCAGTCTTTCTCGCGTGCCACAGCGACCAGGCATTGGCCATGCTCGATAGTCCGACGAGCGCCGAAAGAGAGGTGCTCGGTGCCATTTGCTACCAGGATAATGAGGCCATACTGCATTCCGACGCGGGCGTGCTGCCCAAGCGCCGCCGGGTATGGGCCGCCTGGAATTATCACATCCCGAAGGACCCTCATCGACACGTGGCGGTGACGTACAACATGAACATGCTGCAGGGCCTGGATTGCGAGCAGCAGTACTGCGTCACGCTCAACAATGACCGTGAGATTAATCCGGAAAGGGTAATACGCCGTATCCGGTACCAGCATCCGGTATTTTCGCGCGAGGCCGTAGCAGCGCAGTTCCGCCAGGAAGAACTGAATGCCGAGCGAACTTACTTTTGCGGTGCCTACTGGCGCAACGGATTCCATGAGGACGGCGTCGTCAGTGCGCTGAATGCAATCGCCCATTTCGAGGAGAGGCAGAGCCGTGGAGAGCTGCATCTACGAAGGGCGGGTTAGGCATACACGTACAGAGCCCGTGCTGCACAGGTTCAGCTACCGCATGTTCATGATGTACCTGGACCTGGACGAGTTGCCGGAGCTGTTCAGCAAGCGCTGGCTGTGGTCGACGACCAGACCGGCGCTCGCAAGGTTCCGCCGGAAGGATCATTTCGGCGCTTCGGACGAGCCTCTCTCTGATTCGATACGCGACCTGGTAGAGCGGGAGACCGGCGCTCGTCCCGCGGGCCCGATCCGGCTCCTGACGAATCTGAGTTACTTCGGCTATTGCTTCAACCCGGTGAGCTTCTACTACTGTTTTGGCGAGGACGGCGAGACACTGCAGACCATTGTCGCCGAAGTGAATAACACGCCGTGGGGCGAGCGCGATACGTATGTGTTGCCTGATTCGATGGACGTTGGGAACCGCGGCGTAAAAAGGTTTCGGCCGAAAAAGAAAATGCACGTGTCGCCCTTCATGCCGATGGATGTCGAATACGACTGGTGTTTTACCGATCCGGATGAGCGGCTTTCCGTCTACATGGCCAACTCGAACGCAGGCAAGCGAATGTTCGACGCGTCCATCAATTTGATGCGCACGGAGATGACGGGCGGTGCTCTGGCGAGCGTCCTCGTGCGCTTCCCGTTCATGACGTTAAAGGTCATGGCGGGCATCTACTGGCAGGCACTCAGGCTTTGGATTAAGCGGTGTCCGTTATACCCGCATCCCGACAAGCGGCAGAAGATCGCAGCGGAGGCACAATGAAGTCAGTTTCCATCAACACCCCGAAATTTCTCGAAGCAAGCCGGAAGCCGACGGGGCTGGAGGCAATCGCACGGCGTGTGGTGCGTGCGCGGCTCGGATCCTTGCTCAAAGGGCAGGTCGTGATCAGCGAGCACGGCAGCCACGAAACGTTCGGCGCAGTGACCGACGACCTGCCTCTGACGGTCCACCTGAGCATTCATGACCCCCGTTTCTACAGCGACATTGCGTTCGGCGGGGCGGTGGGCGCGGGAGAGTCCTACATACACGGCTATTGGTCATGCAACGAACTCAACACGCTCGTCAGGATACTCTTGAAAAACAGGGACGTGTTACTGGACATGGATTCCGGTACGGCGCACCTCACGAGGCCGCTGCAGAAGATGTTCCATTGGCTCAACCGGAATACGCGTAGCGGCAGCCGTAGAAACATCGCCGCACATTACGATCTCGGCAACGATTTCTACGCCCTGTGGCTGGACAGGCGAATGATGTATTCGAGCGCGATTTTCGAGCAAGCAGACATGTCTCTCGAGGCGGCGTCGGTTGCGAAGCTGGACCGCATCTGCAGGAAACTGAATCTGTCGCCAGGCGATCACGTGCTCGAGATCGGCACCGGCTGGGGTGGCTTTGCAATCTATGCGGCGGAAAACTATGGCTGCCGGGTCACCACCACGACGATTTCGAGGCAGCAGCACGACTACGCAAGAAGCGCGATAGCGAAGGCGGGGCTGGACGATCGAATAACCTTACTTCAGAGTGATTACAGGGATCTCGAGGGGCAGTATGACAAGCTCGTGTCTATCGAGATGATCGAGGCCGTCGGTCACGAATTCCACGACAGCTATTTCAGGAAGTGCTGCGAACTCCTCAGGAAGGATGGCCTTATGCTGCTTCAGTCGATTACGATCGCCGACCAGCATTACGAGCGGGCGAAGAAGACGGTTGATTTCATCAAGCGGTATATCTTCCCTGGCGGTTGCCTGACGTCGGTAACGGCGATGTCGGAGACTCTCACCCGCGTGACCGACATGCGGATCGTCGACCTCGAGGACATCGGGCCGCACTACGCGACGACCTTGCGTCATTGGCAGGATCGGTTCTTCGACAGCATCGAGCAGGTTCGCGATATGGGTTTCTCTGAGGAATTCATACGCATGTGGTATTACTACCTGTGCTACTGCGAGGGCGGTTTCCAGGAGCGAGCGATAGGCAATGTGCAGTTGCTGATGATGCGGCCGGACGCCCGGCCCGCGAGCCCCACGATCTAGGAATCCTTTCTTCGGCGCGATTCTCGTCGCATAATCACGTTATGCAGGGCATCGTATTACGCACGCTCATAACCATGCTGGGTCTCTTCCTGGCATCCGCCCTGGTGCCAGGTGTCTCCATTACCGGCGCCTGGACCTTCATATTTGCGGCCATTTTGCTGGGGCTCGTCAATGCTGTCGTGCGCCCCATCGCCTTCGTGCTGACGCTTCCCATTACTCTGGTCACGCTGGGATTGTTCATCCTGGTGCTGAACGCAGCGATGTTCGGGCTCGTCGCCTCACTGCTGGACAACTTTGTCGTATCCGGTTTCTGGTCGGCGCTGTTCGGAGCGATCATCGTGAGTATCACCAGCACGATGGCGTCGTGGTACATCGGGCCCGACGGCCGTGTAGAAGTCATCGTGGTCACCCGCCGCTGATTGGAAATGGAGAGCCGCG
>JBFEXY010000120.1:0-7217 GCA_041562415.1 Woeseiaceae bacterium | reverse complement strand
TGCCTGCCCCGACCAACCTCAGGGTTCCTCCTTACCGCTTTGTCCGTGACGACCTGATTCTGATCGGCCAGGATTCGGGAGTAGCGTAATGGCAAAAGTTGAAGCAGAAGTCGGGAAGCGGCCGGAAGGCATCTTAGGTGGCCTGATCAAGTGGATCGACGACCGATTCCCGATGACGTCGACCCTCGAATACCACGTCACCAAGTACTACGCAGCGAAGAGTTTCAACTGGTGGTACGTGTTCGGCGTGCTCGCTTTCGTCGTGCTGGCGATCCAGTTGATCACCGGTATCTTCCTGACGATGAACTACAAGCCGTCGGCGGAAGAGGCGTTCGCATCGGTCGAGTACATCATGCGCGACGTGGAGTGGGGCTGGCTTATTCGCTACCTGCATTCCACCGGCGCATCGTTCTTCTTCATTGTCGTCTACCTGCACATGTTCCGTGCCATGCTCTACGGCTCCTATAAGAAGCCGCGCGAACTGATCTGGCTGATCGGGATGCTGATCTTCTTCGTGCTGATGGCCGAAGCCTTCGCCGGGTACCTGCTGCCGTGGGGCCAGATGTCCTACTGGGGGGCGCAGGTGATCATCTCACTGTTCGGCGCCATCCCGGTCGTCGGTGACGGCATGGTCGAATTCATTCGCGGTGACTATTCGATTTCGGACATCACTCTGAATCGTTTCTTCGCGCTACACGTAATTGCATTGCCGCTGGCGCTGGTTGGCCTCGTTTTCGTCCACATCGTCGCGCTGCATGAAGTGGGTTCGAACAATCCGGACGGCATCGAGATCAAGGAGCACAAGGGACCGGACGGCGTGCCGCTCGATGGCGTCGCGTTTCATCCGTATCACACCAGTAAGGATCTGGTGGCAATCCTCGTATTCCTGATGATATTCAGTGCGGTCGTCTTCTTTGCGCCGGAGATGGGCGGCTACTTTCTCGAGCACGCCAATTTCGAGCCGGCAAATCTGAGGGCAACACCCGAGCATATTGCGCCGGTCTGGTACTTCACGCCTTTCTACGCGATTCTCAGGGCCGTCCCTGACAAGTTATGGGGCTTCATACTGTTCGGCCTGTCGGTCGTGTTGCCGGTATTCCTCCCCTGGCTGGATCGGTCCCGTGTCAAGTCGATTCGCTATCGTGGCTGGATTTACAAGTCTGCATTGACGGTGTTCGTCATCAGCTTTCTGACGCTCGGATGGCTTGGTGTTCAGCCCGCGGAAGGAGTCTACGTCCTCTTGGCGAGGATATTCACTGTCCTGTATTTCGCGTTCTTCCTGTTGATGCCTTACTACACGACGATCGACAAGACGAAGCCCGTACCGGAGAGGGTGGTCTACCATGGGTAAGTTGAACATGATCACCAGGCTCGCAGGAGTCCTTGTATTGTTCGCTGCCTCGCAGAGTTTTGCGGCCGGTGGCGCTGCTCTCGAGCACGCGAATATCGAACCCGGCAATATCGCGTCGTTGCAGCGCGGAGCGCGCAATTTCATGAATTATTGCTCGGGCTGTCACTCCGCGAAATACGTCCGTTTCAGCACGATCGGCAGAGACCTGGAACTGTCGGATGAACAGCTCAGCGAAAACCTGATGTTCAATGCCGAGAAGACCTATGAAACGATCAAGGTATCGATGCCGGAAGCGGCTGCAGGTCGCTGGTTCGGCGTCGCGCCGCCCGATCTGTCCCTGATCGGTCGTGCGAAGGGTGCGGACTATATCTACTCGTTCCTCAAGGGGTTCTATGTGCAGGCGGAAAGCCCCACGGGCGTTGATAATACAGTTCTTGCAGGCACCAGCATGCCGCATGTTCTGTGGGAGCTACAGGGCTTTCAGCGTGCGGTATTTTCCGAGCATACGGAGGACGGTGTAACCACGCGGCACTTTGAAGGCTTCGAGACGCTCGGCGAAGGCTCTCTGGATGCCGAAGGCTTCGACGAATTCGTTCGTGATACGGTCAACTTCCTGGTCTATATCGCGGAGCCCATTCGGTCGGAGCGCCGCACGCTCGGTGTCTGGGTGCTGATGTACCTGATCTTTTTCTGGATCATCGCCGTGATGCTGAAGAAGCAGATCTGGAAGGACGTGAAATAAATGGCAACGATTCCGAACAGACGATCCGTGATGACGTTATTTTCACGTCCAACGGACATACACAGCCACCGTACCCGTTTGGTGCTGGCGGAAAAAAACATAAACATCGAGATCGTCAACGTGATGGGTCCGGATCTGCCTGAAGACCTGATGGACCTCAACCCGTATCACACGGTACCGACACTCGTCGATCGCGACCTGACCTTGTATGACTCGCGTGTAATCATCGAGTATCTGGATGAACGCTTCCCCCATCCGCCACTGATGCCGGTGGATCCGGTCACGCGTGCGCAGTTCAGGCTGGCATTGTTCCGTATCGAGACCGACTGGTACTCACTTGCGGAAGAAGCCGATCCGTTGGACGGCAAGCTGAGTTCCAAGTCCCGCAAGATGCTGCGTGAGAGCATTCTGCAAAGTGCCGAACTGTTCGGCGCACGTCCCTACTTTCTGAGCGATGAGTTTTCGCTCGTGGATTGCAGCATTGCGCCTATCCTTTGGCGCCTGCCGCTTTACGGGATCGAATTCGGTGCCCAGGGCGCGCCGATCGAGGCCTACATGAAGCGGGTATTTGCACGCCGCTCGTTCCAGCAGAGCCTGACGGAGCTGGAGCAGGAAATGCGGATGTAGGTGGGGCGCGGCACGGTTCGGGGTATTTGCTTCCGGGCTGCTCGCCGAAGGCTCGCTTCAGGTCTCGGGAATCTAATACCCCGGGCCCTGTCCATGTGAATATTGTCGCGGCGACGTCGGCTTATGTCTCGGCGCAGGCAATTCTCTTTAACCATATTTGGCCATTCGTTCGTCTGAACGTCAGCTTATGTAATCTTTTCAAATGCAGCGCAAAACGGTGGTAAGCTTCGGGCCAGGGAAAAAAACAAAAGGCTTGCGGGAAAGTGGCAAATCCAAGTCGATCAAAAAGACCCTATCTGATACGAGCGATGCACGAGTGGATGGCCGACAACGGCCACACCCCCCATATCGTTGTTGACGCTTCTGTCGATGGAGTAAGTGTGCCGCCAGAGCACGTCAAGGACGGCAAGATCATTCTCAACATCAGCGAATCCGCTGCGCACAATCTGAAGCTCGTTAACGACTCCGTAAGTTTTCGTGCGCGCTTTGGAGGCGTGCCTTTCGACGTCTGGGTGCCGACGGGTTCCATACTCGGCATTTATGCGCGAGAGACAGGCCAGGGGATGATCTTCTCCAATGACTCCGGGGCTTCGGCCTCCGTGCGCAATGCGGATGAGGTCGAAGAGACGCGGTCGCGGCCTCACCTGAGAGTCGTCAAGTAGTCAGAATTGGTCTCAGGCGTCTCCGAGGAGCGTCGTATCAATCAGGTCGCACAGGCAGTGAATCACCAGGAGGTGCACTTCCTGGATGCGTGCCGTGCGTGTCGCCGGCACCCGGATCTCGACGTCGTTGCCTGTAAACATTCCTGCCATGCGGCCACCATCGCGGCCGGATAATGCCACGACGCTCATGCCACGTTCATGAGCCGCGGCGATTGCCCGGCACACGTTTTCCGAATTGCCGGATGTCGAAATACCCAGCAGCACGTCCTGCGGTTTACCGAGCGCACGAACCTGCTTACTAAAGATTTCTTCATACGAGTAGTCATTGCTGATCGACGTAACCGTCGAGGCATCGGTGGTCAGTGCCATCGCCGGCAACCCCGGGCGCTCCATCTCGAAACGATTCAAGAGTTCCGAAGAAAAGTGCTGTGAATCGGCGGCAGAACCCCCGTTGCCGCAGCTAAGTATCTTGCCGTCGTTCAACAAGGACTGCGCCATCAGAGCGCCGGCCGCAGCGATACTTTCGCTGAGCGCCTCTACGGCGCTTTGCTTGGTCGCAATACTTTCTGCGAAGTGTTCACGAACGCGCGTTACCGGATCCATGATTCATCCACTCGTGGTCAATGACGGGACGATTCTAGCAGCCGCAGCGAAGCGCGTCTTTTTATGGGCCGAAGGCATCGCGAATCCACTCGACGGTCCGCTGCCCGTTCGCGTCGGCGTCGACACCAATGACATCGAATCGTGATGCTTGCGTAGCGAAGATGGGGCGGGTTGCCAGGAACATCTCGGCGGCCCTGACCAGCTTGTTCTGCTTGCGACTGTCGACAGTAACGGCAGCGCTGGAGAGCGCGCCGGCGGAGCGATAGCGAACTTCGACAAATACCAGGCAGTCGTCGTCGAGCATTACGAGATCGATTTCTCCGTGGCGGCAGCTGTAATTACGCTCAACCGGTTTCAGCCCCCTGTTCTCGAGGTATCGACGCGCGAGTTGCTCTACTGCGCTCCCTAGAGCTCTCGTGTCTCTTCGTACCACGTCTGGCCTTCGTCAGGGTCCTCGCTCAGCACCGCATCGTCTTCACCAGTTGTTTGCAGCGGTGAGCCCGGATCCCCGGGCTCCGGCAGCGGCACCGGTTCCCCGCGACGGAACTCCGCCCATGCGAGTCGTCGGTGAACCCGGCCGTTAGCATCGAGGAACAGCACACCGGTTGCGCCGTCGATTTCAGGCATCGCCCCGTTGCGCGCGGCAAACAAGGGCGCGACGAGATGATAGGCGTCGTAGCCCATTGCGTGCAGCCGGCCGAGGCGCCGTTCTTCCGGCCAATACTCCCGGTAAACGTCCGGCAGGTATCGAATCCAGCTGTGCGGCGCGATGATCCACGGTGTATCCGCGAAACGGATGCCGTTGAGGTCTGAGTTGGAGCGGCCGTCCATCGCATGAATAGACGATGTGGAATACACGGGCAGATCGCCGGAGTAATGAAATTTGAGCTGCGATTTCAGCAGCCGCCCGGACGCACCGTCGGCTGCCAGGAATATGAAGTCAACGTCCTGGCGTCGCCGCGGATCGAACTGCAGTGGAGAGCCGAGGTTTGCGCGCAGTCGCTGATAACGGCTGACGCTCCCGGCGAGTCCCATGAGTTCTTCGATCGTGCGCGAGAAGTCCGGGTTTTCCGACGTGAAGCTCCGATAGTCGAGCAGCATCCCGCCCTGACCTTCGAACTCGGATGCGAATGCCGTCAGAAGCCGGCGCCCCCAGTTGCTGTTCGGGACCAGCGCTACTGCCTTGCTGTGTCCGTCCTGCAACGCGCGCGTGGCGGCCGATATAGCTTCGTCCTCCGGCGACAGGGCGAACTGGAATAGACCCGGTGGTGGCAACGACTCGTCCGGCAGATAATTGAGCGTAAGAACGGGAACGGGGACGAGAATGTCGTTCGCAAGCTCGATCACATTGTCGCGCAACAACGGGCCGACGACGAACTCGGCGCCGTCCTCGACCGCGGAGGCGTAGGCCGCGCTTGGTCCGCCTTCTGCATCTACGTCGTAGATGCGGATGGACTGGCGATCATCGAGACCACCGGCACTGGCAAAGTAGGCACCCAGGAAGCCGTTCTGCACGGCTTTCCCCGCGCTCGCGGTGCGGCCGCTCAACGGCAGCAGTAGCGCAATACGACGCGGGTAAGCGAGCAGCTGATCCTCCGGAATCTCGATCGTATCCAGCACGCTCATCGCGGGGTGACCTTCATTGCGCTCGCGCCAGCGTACGACGCCGTTGCTCCAGCCGATTCCCTGTTGCCCGGTCGCGGTGGCGAGCGAGCCGAGCGTGAGCCAGCCTCGCACGGTCGGATCGGTGGCCATTTCGGCCGCGCCCCGCAGCACCCGTGGATCGCTGACCAGCAGCCCGTTCCAGAGTCGTTCACGGTTCCGGTCGACGCTCCGGCGGTCGTCGAGCCAGCTCTCA
Source organism: Woeseiaceae bacterium (assembly GCA_041562415.1). Lineage (GTDB taxonomy): Bacteria > Pseudomonadota > Gammaproteobacteria > Steroidobacterales > Woeseiaceae > UBA1847. The sequence goes on along the minus strand of JBFEXY010000120.1, from coordinate 1,374 downwards.
CGCTGCATGAGCAGCTCCACCGCTCGTGTCGGCTCCTGCAATTGGAACCATGCATCGGCGCGCAGTGCCTCCACGCGCAGACGCAGGTCCGGCGGCAACGACTGCCGGCTCAGCGACTCGAGCGCTTCCCTCGCGCTTTCCGCGTCGCCCTCAAACAGCAGCATGGCGGCCCGGGTCGAATTCCAGCGCCAGAGAAGTTCGCCGCCCTGCGGCTGCACGACGCCGCGAAATGCGTTTTTCGCACGCAGCTCATCGCCGGCATCGAGCCAGCTGTCCGCTGCCAGCAATGTCAGCCGGTCGCGTTCACTACCGCTGGCCTCCGCGGCAAGTCCGATGTAGACGCCCGCCGCTTCCTGGTACTCGCCGTTCAACACGAGCTGCTGGGCACGGGATTCTGCGGAGCCGCCGAAGCTGCCACCGCCCGTCGTTTCGCAGGCGGCGATAATGAACGAAAGCAGCAGCACGGTGACGGTGCTTGCTTTGCGGATCCATTGCCGGGCAGGATGTTCCTGGAATTTCATTGTTCGTGCACTTTTGATTAGGGACATAATCGAGCGCGCTATGAGCGGCACACTGTTCGTCGTTGCCACACCGATCGGAAACCTCGAAGACCTGTCTCCGCGAGCACGCCAGACGCTCGCCGAAGTTGACCTGATTGCAGCCGAGGATACCCGCCACACCGGGCGATTGCTATCGCATTTAGGGCTGAAAACGCGGCAAATTGCGCTGCACGAACACAACGAGGCGCGTGCCGCGCAGACTCTCATTGAACAGCTGAAAGAGGGCAAATCGGTGGCGCTGGTCAGCGATGCCGGCACGCCGCTGGTGAGCGACCCGGGCTACCGGCTGTTGCAGGCGGCCCACGCAAGCGGCATTGCGGTCTCGCCGGTCCCGGGTCCTTCTGCTGTCACAGCGGCGCTGTCAGTGTCGGGACTGCCGACCGATCGTTTCGGCTTCGAAGGCTTCCCGCCGGCGAAACCTGCAGCGCGCCGCAAGTGGCTCGTGGCCCGGGCGGCTGACGAGCGTACGCTGGTGTTCTTCGAAGCCGTGCATCGAATAGCTGCGACCCTCGCCGACATGGCTGACGTATTCGGTGCGGACCGCCAGGCCTTCCTGGGCCGGGAACTCACGAAGCTGCACGAGGAGTGCAGGCGCGCAAGCCTTGGCGAGCTGCGCGACGCAGTCAACATCGGCACGATTGTCTCCAAGGGCGAATTCGTCATAGCCATCCATGGGGCAGGTCATACCCCGACCTCGTCAATCGACTCGGAGCGCCTCCTCACGGAACTCGCGGAGGCGCTGCCACCGAAAAAGGCCGCGACGATCGCGGCCCGAATTACGGGGGAAAGGCGCAACGCGCTGTATCAGCGCCTG
>JBFEXY010000119.1:0-7227 GCA_041562415.1 Woeseiaceae bacterium | reverse complement strand
GCTGGATGCAGAATCCTGTTCGACTCACGCGGCGCCGAAGGCGTGAGTGAGGGCGCGCAGCGCCCATCCCTCTCCTGACTCAGGCGAGTATGGCCCGTCGGGGCCTTTTATTTTTCTCGCCGAGGGAGGGCTGGATGCAGATCCCCAAACCAAGCCTAATGCCCCGGCATCTAATTTAATATCTCCAAGCTGTTGTACCCTATCTCTCATGTCCATCGTCGAAGAACTCAAGCGCCGGAACGTATTGAAGGTAGTGTTTACCTACGTTGTTGTCGGCTGGCTGTTGACCGAGGTCCTTACGACGATCCTGCCGGAGCTTGGCGCGCCACAGTGGGCTTCGCGTATGGTGATCCTGGTCTTCGCGCTGGGTTTCGTCCCCGCGGCGGTTCTGCCGTGGGTCTACGAACTGACTCCGAGCGGAATCAAGCGAGAGGCGGATATTGCGCGTGGTGACGCATCGAGAAGCAAGAGCCGCGTGTTCGACTACGTCGCGATCACTGCGGCGACGATACTCATTGTGGCGATCGCGGTCCTCGGTGCCCGCACGACCGTCGACGAACCTCCGCCCACGGAGATCGAGCTCAGCCCAGCGTCGATCGCAGTGCTGCCGTTCGTAAACATGACAGGCGATGCCCGGAATGATTACTTTTCCGACGGCCTAACGGAGACGTTGCTCCACATGCTTGCGCAGATTCCTGACCTGCAGGTTGCTGCACGGACCTCCAGTTTCGCGTTCAAGGGGCAGAGCAAGACGATCCGCGAGATTGCGCAAGCCCTCTCGGTTGCCCATGTCCTCGAGGGCAGCGTGCAGCTTTCCAAGAATCGGGTACGCGTAACGGCACAGCTGATTCGCGCCGAGGACGGCTTTCACGTCTGGTCGAACAACTTTGAAAGAGATTTCGAAGACATTTTCGCCATTCAGGACGAGATCGCGAGGAAAGTCGGCAGCGCGTTATCCGCATCCCTGCTCGGCAATGATCAACCGACGAGCATCTCCGGTTTCGATACTGACAACCCCGACGCGTACGACTTGTATCTGCAGGCACTTGCCGAACGGGCGACATTCTCCTATGGCGGGTTGAAGGCGGCCGAGGATCTGCTCAAGGGCGCACTTGCGACAGACCCCGGTTTTCTGGATGCGAAAGCGGAACTGGCCATCAATTACCTGCACCAGTATGAGACAGGGCTTATCACTCGCGACGAAGCGATGACCAACTGTGCTGCGATGACGCAACAGGTACTTGCGGTGAGAGCGGATGATCCGATGGCAAACGCGCTGCGCATATACGTCGACATTGCAGGCGACGCAGAAGCCGGGGACCCGAGCCGGGTTTACGATGCGATCGACCAGCTGGAGCGACTGATTGCGGAAAATCCCGGCATCTACCAGATCCGAATACTCCTGGGCCAGATTCTGCAACGTGTGCAGCAGTATGATCGCGCCCTGGTTGTGCATCTCGAGGCGCTGCAAAAGGAGCCTTACAATCCGCGTGTGCATTTCGAACTCGGCTCCCTTTACCTGTTGCTCGACCGTCCGGCCGACGCCCGGGCCGCACTGGAACGCTCGCTGGAACTGGAGTCAAGACAACCGAATGCTTACGTGAGGCTTGCGCGGGTTAGCTCGCAACTTGGCGACGGCGTGGCCACGGTCAAGTACTTGCTAAGAGCGTTGGAGATCGACCCGAGAGATCACGAGCTGCCGGCCGGTATAGCACTGTTCCTGTACGGACTGGGTCTGATCGAGGAGGGCGACGATTTTCGCAAGCTGGTGCAAGCCGTGGCGCCGACGAGTGAGATCGCATACCTGGTGGAATTGCGGCGAACAATCAGTATGGGTGACGTTTCGGCGAGTGTGGCCGCCGCGCGGCGGATCATCGAAGACGACGTGGAGGATCGCAAGGGCACATTCTCCGAGGCGGTGCAGCAGCTTATGAGGGTTGCCGCGGCCAACGGCACGATTGACGAGACCACGGACTACCTCGAGCAACATGCGCCGGGCATCTTCAATATCAGGGCGGAGGCTTTGCCACATAAATACCGTGCGGCTCAAATTGCCGCGCTCGACGCATGGTACGTGTCGTTACCTCGCGAAGAGTTGCTGCAACGCCTCGACGACTTGCTTGCCGCAGCCAGCGAATTCGGCATCGATCCCCTGGTGGACCCGGCAAACAGGCTCGCCGTCAGTGCGCTGCGGGGCGAGACTGAGGCCGCCGTTAAGATCGCACTGGAACAGGTCTTCTCGCAACCGGTAACGCATGATCTGTTGTGGCGCGAAGAGTATTCACAGCCTTTGTACGCCGATATTATTGCCGACGAACGCGTACGAGACATACTGCGGCGCAGGGAAGCCGAATACCACGTTGTCCGCGACCAGGTCAGGGCTTACCTGGCAGGCATTAGCGAATCAGCCTGATTTACTGTCGCCGTGCTTCGCCGCAGAGAGGGGAAGCAATCAATTGCCCAGCACGTACTGAAGCCCGAGATAATAGTCCGAGTTAAGTTCATCGGATTCGTCCAGCTGGGACCAGACGTTGCCACCGACGGCTACAAGCACGGCCAAATTCTTGCCAAGCCCCCACTCGACGCCGGTGCGCCAGTTGAGGAAACCCTCGCTGGCACCGTCATCGACGAAATCGACGCCCCATATTTCGGCGAGCAGGCGAACGTCCTGCGTCAGGCCGTAACCCGTCGATACGCCGAGGCTGACCGCGTCCAGGTTCCGCGAGCCGATGCTGTAGCCCAAATTGCCCGTGAACTCCCAGCGACCGAGAGTGACAGAAGCAAGGAGCGGCAAACTGAACACTGTGGTGTCTTCGACCAGACCGATAATCGTCGACGATCTCGAGAGCGGGATCGATAGCGAGGGAGCCAACGCAAAGGCCGTGTTTTCGCCCTCCAGGAACCGCCATTTCAGGCCGGCGGATGCCTCGCCCCAGCCCTTGATGGATGATTCTCCAGTGTCTTTGGCTGTCTGCCGGGGAATGGTGAGGCTGACCTCGATGGTCTCGTTCAGGCCGTAGGCGAGATCCACGGCAGGACCCTGCACGCTTTCCCCGGCGTCACGGGATTCGCCCGCCGCGTAAGCGATGACCTCCACCACGCCCGGCGCCGCTGTGCCGGTATCGTCGGTGACCATCGGCGGGCCCGCGATCGCGGCGCTCGTGCAGAGCATCACCGCCACGGTGGTCATTTTCCCGGGCAGTCCTATAGCCATCTCAGGTGATCCACGCTTTCTAAATGCAATTTAGACTCATTTTGCCACCGGTGGTCGCATTTATGTAGCGGGCTTCACATAGTGTCGCACCAAAGAAAAGGGCCCCCGAAGGGGCCCCTCCGTCCGTGTCGGCCCGTAATTACTGATCCGCGAGCATCTCGCCTATGCCGAGTTCGCTAGCTCGCTCCATCATCATCTGCTGGTGTTCCTGCCGTATGCGCACCCTTTCTTCGTCGTTCTTTGCGGCCTGCATTCTGTCGGAATAGCGCTTCTGTTCTTCCATCGTCATCATGTGCTGCCCGAATACCGGCGGATCGAGTTGCCGCCCCTGCGCTCTTGCTCGAGCCTGCATTTCACGCTGGTGCTCGGCACGCAGCTGCGACCATTCTCGGTCGCTGCGGGCGTTGTCCAATTGCTGGCGAAATCGTTCCCGCTCTTCGACCGTCATCATCTCGTGACCGTACATGCCGTGGTCCGGCATGTGCTCGCGGACGTGCTTCTGCTGCTGAGTCATGTGGCCCTTCTGATGCATGTCTTTCTGCATCTGGCCCTGCTGTTTCTGCTGAGCGTCGCCCGACCCCCGCCCCTGGCCGTACGAGGCGTCCAGCGCCAGGGCCGCGACGGCGAACAGAAGAACAAAGAACAGGAGCGATCTTAGCCTACCCGGATTCATAGCACGCACCTCACTTGCCGCCAGTCAATATATAGCCGCAAATGAGGCCGATCTCCACTTTCGCAAGCTAGTGAAAATACCTATTAGCGAACCTTGACCTGTACCAGCTCCTTGCCGTTCGGGTCGCTCACGTGTACTGCACAAGCAATACACGGGTCGAAGCTGTGTATCGTGCGCAGGATCTCGAGTGGCTGCTCTGGATCCACCATCGTGTGCCTGTCTTCCAGAGCGGCTTCGTAAGCGCCCGGCTGGCCGTTGGCATCTCGCGGTCCGGCGTTCCAGGTGCTGGGCACGATGGCCTGGTAGTTGGCAATCTTTTTGTCCTCGATCACGACCCAGTGCGACAAGGCGCCGCGCGGCGCTTCCATAACGCCGACGCCCTCGCAGGATTTCGGCCAGCTCGAGGGCTCCCAGAGCGACTCGTCGAAGGTCCGCGTGTCATCGGCCTTGATGTTTGCGATCAATGCGTCGAGCCAGCCCTGCATCGCGTCGGCGAGGATCGCGGTCTCCAGCGTACGTGCCGCGGTCCGGCCGAGCGTCGAGAACAGTGCTTCAACCGGCGCGTCGAGCGTTGTCAGCGCATAATTGACCAGCGCCTGCGTCTGCTCGTGGCCCTTGGCATACAGGAGCAGCACACGGGCGAGCGGCCCGACTTCCATCGCATTGCCGTTCCAGCGCGGCGACTTCAGCCACGAGTACGAGTGATCGATGTCGAGATGTTCGTAGGGCGGCTCCGGACCCGTGTAGTTAAGGGTCGTTTCGCCACTCCAGGGATGCAGGCCTGATGCCTTGCCGCTCGAGTAGTCGTACCAGGAATGCGCAACGAATTCCTGGATACCCTGCGGATCACCCAGCTCGAGGTCGTGAATCGTCGACAGGTCGCGGTTCAGGATCACGCCGCGTGGGAACAGGAAGGAGTCGGGATCGTTCATGCTCGTCGCCGGCAGATCGCCGACGCACAGGAAGTTGCCGAGGCCTTCGCCACGTGCGAACCAGTCCTTGTAGAAACTCGCGATAGCCAGCGTGTCGGGCACGTAGACCTGGTTAACGAAGGCCTTCATGCTGTCGATGATCTCCTGCACCTGCGACAGCCGCTTGCTGTTGATGGCCGAGTCCGAATTCAGGTCGATGGGTGAGGGCACGCCGCCGACCAGGAAGTTCGGGTGTGGATTCTTGCCGCCAAAAATGGCGTGCAGTCTCGCGACGTCGCGTTGCCAGACGAGTGCGTCGAGGTAGTGGGCGACGGCCATGAGATTCGCTTCGGGTGGCAGCCGGTATTCCGGATGCCCCCAGTAGGCCTTCGCGAAGATGCCCAGCTGCCCCGACTCGACGAAGCCGGCGACCTTTTTCTGCACGTCCCGGAAGTAGCCCGTGGATGAGCGGGGGTAGCTGCCCAGCGATTGCGCAAGCTCCGCGGTCTTCGCCGGATCGGCGGACAGTGCGGATACCACGTCCACCCAGTCGAGCGCGTGCAGGTGGTAGAAGTGCATCACGTGGTCGTGGATGTACTGCGCACCGATCATCAGGTTGCGAATCAGTTCGGCGTTGCGCGGCACCGTTGCGCCGATAGCATTCTCAACGGCACGCACTGACGCGATGCCGTGTACCAATGTGCATACGCCACAGATGCGTTGCGCAAATGCCCATGCATCGCGCGGATCACGGTCCCGCAGAATGATCTCGATGCCTCTCACCATGGTGCCGGACGAATAGGCCTGACCGATCTGGTCGCCGTCCATTTGTGCTTCGATTCGCAGGTGGCCTTCGATACGAGTGATCGGATCGACAACGACTCTTGCGTTCATGCCTCATCCTCCAGGTTCTCGGCGACTAGCTCGAGGAGACTTTCCGCCGTGTACTTCCAGTTGTAGTGATTCTGGGCGTCGTCGAAGCTCTGACGGCAATTGGCGCAACTCGACAGCAAGGCGTCCGCCTCGGTCGCTTCCACCTGGTCCATTTTCAGCTTGAAGACTTTGTAGCGCAGTTCGTCTGCACGATGAATGGTCACGACGCCGCCACCACCACCGCAGCACCAGTTGTAGTCGCCACCGTTCTGCATCTCGCGAAAGTCGACGCCGAGGTGTCTCATGACGTCGCGTGGTGCCTGGGTGGCGCCACCGCGGCGCGATACCTGGCATGGGTCGTGGAAGGTTACTGACTTGTCCACCTTCTTGACTTTCAGCTTGCCGGAATTGAGCGCATCGGCGAGGTATTCGGAAACGTGCTGCACTTTGAAGGGCAGCGGCTTGCCGTAGATGTTTGCACCCATCCAGCGGAGCGCCATGTAGGCGTGGCCACATTCCGGCAGGAGCACGAGCTTCGCGCCAACCTTGATGGCCGTCTCGATGACCCGCATGCTGTTTTTCCTCTGGAGTTCGAGGTTGCCGGACAAGAGCCCGAAGTTCGTTGCCTCGAAGCCGTCGGTGCGGAATGTCCAGCTCTCGCCCATCGCGTTCAGTATCTTGGCCGTCGCCGCCATGGCATCCGGGTATTTCTGTATCTCGATGGACGACATGACGGCGAGAACGTCAGCCTTTTCCTGGTTGATGTTGATATCGACTTCGTGTTCGTCTTCCATCCATTCGAGACGCTGTTCGAACAGCTTGGGTGTTATGCCAAGAGGGCTACCGTCGACCTCGGCGCGCTCAGCTACGGCATGCAGTTCGTGCGGCACGAGGCCAGCCTTGTACATGCCGTGGCGTGCCATGCTGACGAGCGTAGCGATGTCTATGCCGACGGGGCAGATCAATGAGCATCGCCCGCAGACCGTGCAGCTGTCATACAGCAGGTGCTGCCACTCCTCGAGCTGTTCGACCGTAACCTTCTTCTTCAGTCCGAAGAGCCGATACAGCGGTGCGAGCGGCCCGGCTTCGCGTTTGTAGGCCTGTTTGAACGGCTCGAGCTTCCATACCGGCGTGTACTGTGGATCGCCCGTCGCGACATAGTAGTGACAAGCCTCGGCGCACATGCCGCAATGTATGCAGGCGTCGAGATAGGCCGCTGCAGTCGTGCCGAAGTCTTTGGAGAAATTCGCCATGGCCTTTTGCACGCGCTCGTCGTCGCTCATGTCGCCCTGTTTGTCGAATCGCGCTTTCGGCTTCTCAACGCTCAGGCGTTTGCTCTCGAGATCGAATTTGATATCGCTGACCTTCATGTGCGTGCCCCCCTGCGCTCCAGTAACGCGCCGGTCGTGCCGCGCGAAATAAATACGAAGTAGGTGTGTGCGAGCTTGCTGAACGGCAGCCAGATCAGGAGCAGCGCGACGCTAAGGATGTGAACCGCCAGCAGAGTTTCGTACCGCACGCCGAAGCGAATCGGCATTATGAGACCGGTTATGACG
>JBFEXY010000118.1:0-7237 GCA_041562415.1 Woeseiaceae bacterium | reverse complement strand
TGACGATCAGCACGAGAAAGAAATCCAGCAGCTGCCAGCGGTTCACCCAGCTGGCCGGCGCCTTGTCGACACCGGGAGCCGCCAGTAATTTATGCCCGGGCGGCAAGTGCAGCAGTGCACCGACGTTCGCAAAGCGGGCATCCCAGCCGGTAACAGGCATCGATGCGCGTGTCTCGCTGCGCCCCAGACCGGTAACATCGACCCGGGACCGGCGTAACTCGACGCCCGTTTCGCCCGGCTCGTCGCCTCTCGTAATGAGCAGGTTTTCGCCATACTCGGTGGCGCTAAGCAAGGCATAGGGCGGCGCCATGTCGAGCCGCCATTCGCTGCGCATGGTGCCGCTGACCTGGTCGCGAACCACGAATCCGCCGCCATCAAAATCGAGCCACAGAGTGCGGTTGAGCCCGAGCTCGTTATCGTGCGCAACGATGCCGCGACTGCGCTCCACGATGGAGAGTGTTTCGCCCGCCTCGACGCGGAACGCGGGAAGCTGATTCCACTGGTCGGGGACCTGCGCCTGCATCGGGTCGACGGGCGGCAGGCCTTCGGCCGCGGTCACGCGCAGGCGGTCGTTGGAACGGTAGGACCAGACTTCCGTGTCCGGGAGATTGCCCCCGGCGGCAGGCAGCGACAATTCGTTTATCACTGCCGGGGCGCGCGCCGTGAGCATGATTTGCCAGCGGCCCGGCCGGACCTGCACGCGCAGCTTGCCGTCTGACTCCAGGCGCACCGGCAACGGGCTGTCAATGAACATCGGCACGAATCCTTCGGGCAGCGCCGGGCCGAAAAGCTCTTCGCGCACGCCGCCCGCGACGTTGATCCGGATGATCGTCGTGAGCCGCGTCGGTACGTCGTCGACGACCAGCCGATAGACTTCAGCCTCAACCGAATCTTGCGCCAGCGTCTCGCGCTCCCTTTCACCCAGGAACAGGCCCCGGGTACTGCGCTCGGGCCTTTGGATGCGCTTCCCGTTCACGCTGAGCGCGACCAGGCCGCTTTGGCCGGGGATCGGCAATACGCCCGGCCGCTCATCCCATGCGAACGTTCCGGTAAATCGGTGAGTGCCGGGTGCTACCTTCACGGCCGGCAGCCCGTCGCGCTCGACCACGACCGCGGCATTGCCGTTGACGCTCACCTCGTGGGGCCAGTAATCGGCGTTGCCCGGCAACGGCAGCCAGGCGTCCTGCGCATATACGGTCCACTGCTGGCTGAAGCGCCCGCCATCCGCATCGATCGAGATGTCGAGCTGGCCGGGCCAGGCGCACACGAAATCGCCGCGGGCGGCGGCATTGCCGTTGAAATAGAAGGGGCAAGCGCGGTAATCCTTGTCGTGAAGTACCCACTCCTGCCAGCCCTGCAACTCATCGGGCACGAAAACGTCGGTGGATTGCGCCGCCACAGGTAGTAACAGCGAAACGAGAATCAGTCTTTGCTTCCACGACATGACGTTTCTCCGGCACGGCATCGTTGACACTATACTTGAACGCAGCCCATGCAAATTCCGGGTCAGGAGTTATTCCCGGATCAACCCGAATTAATAATGAGGCGGTTTCTCATCGGCGTTCGCATTGGCCGGCGCCGCCTCGCTCAACGAGCGAACCCGTTGAATGATTGAGTCACAAAGCTTCTCCAGGCGCATGATGTTTTCCTGTTGTTTTGTGATGATGTCGTTAAGCTCCAGCAGGAGGTGCTCCTGGTGGGCAAGCTTGGTCTCCAAATCGACGAAGCGTTGTTCTGTCATGGTAGCCTCCGGTTCTTGCAGTCCTGGAGCGCCCGGCGAGCGCGGTTGAATTATGTCATTACTTCGCTTCGACGAAGTGTCCCTGGAATTTGGCGACCTGAAGATCCTCTCCGAGGCCGAGTTTTCCATCGACGGCGGGGAGCGGGTCTGCCTGATCGGCAGAAATGGCGCCGGAAAGTCGACGACGCTGAAGCTCATCACCGGAGAACTCGAACCCGACCGCGGCGAGATCGTCCGCGCTCAGAATCTCGTCGTCAGCCAGTTGGCGCAGTCACTGCCCGAGGCCATGAACCTCCCGGTACGCGACGTGGTGCGTTCCGGGCTGGACGAGATCGAGGCGCTGCTCGCCGAGTACCAGCGGCGCTCCAAACTGGACCTCGACCGCCAGGGCATGTTGGAACTCGAGGCGGTACACGCGAAGCTCGATGCGCACGAGGGCTGGCACATCGAACAGCGTGTCGATACGGTGATTACCGACCTCAACCTGCCCGCTGACAAGAAGATGAACGAGCTGTCGGGTGGCTGGCGCCGCCGCGTGGCGCTGGCGAAAGCGCTCGTGCAGAAACCGGACCTGCTACTGCTCGATGAACCCACCAACCACCTCGATATCGCGACGATCAAGTGGCTCGAGGACCGGGTGTACTCCTATCCAGGTGCCGTGATGTTCATCACTCATGATCGTGCCTTCCTGCAGCGGCTCGCGACGCGCATCGTCGAAATCGACCGCGCGAAGCTCACGAGCTGGCCGGGCAATTACGGCGACTATCTCCGTCGCAAAGAAAAGGCACTCGAAGACGAAGCGTCTGCAAATGCGCGCTTTGACAAGAAGCTCGAGGAGGAGGAAGCCTGGATCCGCCAGGGCATCAAGGCGCGCCGTACGCGCAACGAGGGCCGCGCACGCACCCTGATGAAGATGCGCGAAGAGCGGGCCGGGCGAGTATCACCGGAGGCAAGGGCGCGAATATACATCGAGGAAGCGGAACGGTCCGGGCGAAAGGTCATCCGCGCGAAGAACGTCAGCTACCGCTACGGTGACGAACCTCTGATCGAGGGGTTCTCGATCAAAATCATGCGCGGCGACCGCATCGGCCTGATCGGTAACAACGGCGTCGGCAAGACGACGCTGCTGAGGTTGCTGCTGGGCCAGCTGGAACCGCAAGGCGGGACGATTAAACACGGCACCAATCTCGAGATTGGTTACTTCGATCAGCTCAGGCAAACCCTGGACCTGGAGAAGAGCGTCGCCTATAACGTCGGCGAAGGCAGAACCTACATCAATCTCAACGGTAAGGACCGTCACGTGGTGGGCTATCTGAAGGGTTTCCTGTTCAGCCCGGAGCGTTCGCAGACACCGGTAAAGTCCCTGTCCGGCGGCGAGCGCAACCGCGTCATCCTGGCAAAGCTATTCACGCGGCCGGCGAATCTGCTCGTGCTGGACGAGCCGACCAACGATCTCGACATCGAAACCCTGGAGGTGCTGGAACAGAAGCTCTGTGATTACAACGGTACTCTGATCGTCGTCAGTCACGATCGCGAGTTTCTCGACAATGTCGTTACGAGTACGATCGTCTTCGAGGAAAACGGCCGCATACAGGAATACGTCGGCGGATACAGCGACTGGGTGCGGCAGGGCAAGCAGCTAGCGGTCGCCGATAACCCGTACGAGGCCGAGGAGCGCAAGCGCCGTGCGGCCGAACGCCGCCGGCAACGGCCAGCAACCAAGCTCGGCTACAAGGACCAGCGGGAACTGGACGCCCTGCCGGCCGAGATCGAGGAGCTCGAAGCGGCAATCGCAATTTTGCAGAAAACGGTTGCCGAGCCCGGATTCTACGCGCAGGACACGGTCGCGGTCCGGGAGACCCTCGAACGGCTTGCCGAAAGCGAAGCCGAGCTCGAACGACGAGTCGAACGATGGGGCGAGCTCGAGACTCTCGCCGCGTCGTTCCGGTCCTCCTAGACCGGCCTGATGAGGTAGAAACACTCGTCGGCCATGGGCGCACCTTTCGGGTAATCATGAATGACAAATCCCATTGACTGGTAGCACCCGAGGGCGGCTGCATTGTGTCGATAGCTGAACAGGGAAAACTCATCCGCCGTGAACAGCGAGGAGCCCGTCTCGATGAGCGACGCCACAAGCCGCTTCCCGATCCCTTTGCCTCGCATCTGCGGGTTGACGACAAGGCGAGCAAGATTGATGCGTCCGTAGCGTAGGTACATCTGCCCGAACGCGGAGAACTCCCCCTGCGGTGAATTCAGTCGATAGCTCGGCATCCGGCCCCAGTGGCAATCCCTGCGAAACGTTGCCCGGGTAAACGGGAAGCGAAAGCGCGGTCCACCCCAGATATCGATCTCGCCCGGCTCACGGAACCACGCCATGAGCTCGTCGAGATCGTTGTCAGTCGCCTCTACGAGTTGCCAGCCGTCACTCTCGACCAGGCTCGTCACTGGCCGGCTTTGGGAAGCGTTCTGTCCAGCACGATGTAGCCCAGCACTCCCGAGGCCAAGGATCCAAGCAGGATGCCGAGGCGCGCATCGAAGTCGAACACGGCGTCTGCCGGCAGGTTCTCGAACGCAAGCGTGTCGATGAAGAGACTCATCGTAAACCCGACTCCACTGAGAATCGCGACCCCGTAAAGCGCTCCCCAGGATGCGCCTTCGGGCAATTTCGCCATCCCGAGCCTGATCGCCACCATGCACAGCAGAAACACGCCCAGCTGCTTACCGGCAAACAATCCGAGCGCGATGCCCATCGACACCGGATGCAGGAGGTCCGAGAAACTCATTCCGGCGAAGGATATGCCGGCATTGACGAACGCAAAGAGAGGCAAAATCCCAAAAGCGATCACCGTGTGCAGGTCATGCTCGAGCTCCATGAGCGGCGAACGATCCGGCTCGTCTTTCGATCGCATGGGGATGAACATCGCCAGCGCGACGCCGGCGAGTGTGGCGTGTACCCCGGACTTCAGGACCGCGACCCACATGACGATCCCGACTAGTATGTAGGTAGGTACCGTGCTCACGTGCCGCCAGTTCAGGTATCCAAGAGTCACGAGACACAGTGTGGCAACGCTTAGCGCTTCTATCGACAGCTTGCTCGAATAGAAAATCGCGATTATGACGATAGCGCCCAGGTCGTCAAATATTGCAAGTGACACCAGGAATACCTTGAGGGAGACCGGCACACGATTCCCCAGCAGCATGAGAATACCAAGCGCAAATGCAATGTCTGTCGCCGCAGGAATCGCCCAGCCATTCATGCCGACGGCGTCACCATAGTTGAAGAATACATACAGGCCTACAGGCCCGACGATCCCGCCGACCGCGCCCAGCGCGGGTAACAGGACGTTCGCAGGTCGGGACAATTCGCCTTCCAGGAGCTCTCGCTTGACCTCGAGACCGACGAGAAAGAAAAACACGGCCATCAAGCCATCGTTCACCCAGAGGAGTAGCGGTTTCGCGATCTGCAGAGCACCGACGCGAATTTCCACGGGCGTGTCGATGAAGAGATCATAATAGCCTGATAATGGCGAGTTCGCGGCGATCAGGGCCAGCGCGGCCGCAGCCATCAGGATGATGCCGCCAGCTGACTCCAGTTGCATGAAGTTGCGTATCGTCGCCTTCATTTCAATATTGCTCTGTCTGCGTAACCTTTACTCAAATCACTTACCAGGCATCGTTTCCTCGAAATAGCGATCGAACGCCCGGTGTACGATGTCGGGAGCCACTCCGACCGCCTCCACCGCGCGATTGAATTGCTCCATCTCGGAAACCTGGCGTCGGCCATCGGCGGCAATGACTTTCAGTGCCATTACAGCGATGTCTTCCTTCTGTTTGTCGGACAAGCTGCGGCCAAGCTGGACAAGGTGCTCCGTAAGTTCCGGCTTCTCCGCCAGCTCGCTCATTGCACGAGTCAAGAGTTCAAGCGATTCGGCGCCTTCCAGCTGAAAGTGTTGCTCGATCAGGTCGATCATCTTCGCGGACTCTTCGGGTTCGATAGTGCCGCTGCCCTTCGCAACATAGATGAGCAGGGCCGCTACGAGAAACTTGCTGTCGTAAACCTCGGTACCGTACTTGGTTTCGACTATCAGCTCGTTGCCCTCAAGCCGTGTGGTCTTTATCGTGTCACTCATCGCATCATCCCGTATCGTATTGCCCTCGCATGTACTCGCCTTCCCGCCCGCTCGCATACCGGTAATGATAGCGGCCGTAGCCAACTATACTCGGTCCCCACATGGCTGCACGACTACCCGTTGCGCGGCGCATCATCGCGGCCACCTTTTTCGCATCGGCACGCATCTGCCGGTCTTCGATCGCCGCCGTGAGCGCCGTAATGCGGGCGCGCGTCGGACAGGTCTCGGACCCTGCCATGAAACGGAACCATTGCTAATGTGACGTGCCGAACAGGCGATCGCCGGCGTCGCCCAGGCCGGGCACTATATACTTGTTTTCATTGAGATATTTATCGATAGCCGCCGTATAAACCGGGACCTCCGGATGCTCTTTTTCGACCAGTGCCAGGCCCTCGGGACAGGTCACAATGCAGATGACGATAATGTCCTTCGCGCCAAACGCCTTGAGCTGGTCTATCGCAGCCACCGTCGAACCACCCGTCGCGAGCATCGGATCGATGATGATGCATGTGCCACTCTTGGCCTGCGGCGGAAATCTTTCGTAGTACGCAACCGGTTGCTTCGTTTCCTCATCCCTGTAGAGGCCAACAAAACCGACCCGCGCGGTCGGTACCAGTTCGAGTATTCCCTCCAGCATGCCGACTCCGGCTCGCAGCACGGGGACGACGACAATATCATCGTCGATCATTCGGCACGTCGCGACTTCGAGCGGCGTTTGTACATCGACCTCGCGCGTGTTGACGTTCTTCAGTGCCTCATAACAGACGAATTCCGTGATTTCGGTGGCAAGCTCGCGGAACTTCTTGTGGCCCGTTTCGACATTGCGGATCAGCGCAAGCTTGTGCTGAACGCAGGGATGATCGATCAGAATATGCATATTGGTCTGCTCCGTTATTATTTCTTTTCCAGTTCTCCCCAGATCGCATACTCGTTCCCCAACGGGTCTACGAAATGAAACCGGCGGCCGCCGGGAAATTCGAAAATATCCTGGCTGATCGTTGCGCCAAGTTCGACGACGCGATCACGATCACGCTCGAGATCCTCGCTGAAGAAAACGAGCAGCACGCCATTCGACGGTGCCGGTTCCTCCGATCGGCGAAATCCGCCATCGAGCCGGCCGTCCCGAAAACTGATGTAGTCCGGCCCCCAGTCCTTGAATTCCCAGCCCATCAGTGCAGCAAAGAAGTCGCGCGCCTTTGCCGGATCGGTAACCGGTATTTCAATATAGTCGATTCGTTTTTCGGCTCTCATATCCTGCTCCCACGGAGCCTCAGGGCCCCTTGAGTCTCATTACCGGACGTTCGGCCTCGATGGTAACCGTGCCGAAATCTCCCTGTATTTCATAGCGCCCGTCCGCCCGCCGCTG
>JBFEXY010000117.1:0-7270 GCA_041562415.1 Woeseiaceae bacterium | reverse complement strand
GTCGCCGATGCGCCGCAGCGCCACCGCAACGTCAGCCATCCCGCGAATGCCGGCGGGATCGGCAGCAGGCCCCACGAGCACGAAGTCGTTGTGCATGACGGGATGACGCGCGAGGCCGAGACCATCAGCCACGAACTTACGTTCGGACGCCGGATGGTGAACCAGCAGTACGTCGGCATCGCCGTTCGTCGCGAGGCGAATTGCCTGGCCGGTTCCGACGGCCACGACACGAACTTCAATACCGGTCTCTGCAGTGAATTTCGGCAACAAGTACTCGAACAGCCCCGAGTTTTGCGTGGATGTCGTCGAAGCGACGGTGATCGGCCTCGGTTCGTCGCTCGCGGCGAGCGCGGCAAGCATGACGGCAATGAACAGCGCCGCCAGGCGCTTCACGAACCTTCCGGGAAACAGCTTGTTGTCGGACGGTCCCGCGATCATTGCGCTCCGTTCTCCTGCGTTCGAATCATGCTAATCGAGCAACTCTCCCGCCAGGAACCGCGCCGCCGCCGGATCCTTGGGCGACGCAAAGAACTCCGCTGCCGGGGCATGTTCGAGCAGACGACCGTCATTCAGGAACATGACGTCGGCAGCGAGCCGCCTGGCCTGGGCAATGTCGTGTGTAGTCATCAGAATCTTCGTGCCGGCCGCAGCCACGGCACGTACCAGCTCCTCGACACCGCGCACCGCGGCCGGATCGAGGTTTGCGGTGGGTTCATCGAGTAGCAACACGTCCGGTCTTAGCATGCAGGCGCGAGCGATCGCCAGGCGTTGCTGCTGGCCGCCCGACAGGGTTCGCGCAGCCCTCGAACCGAGGCCCTCGAGACCGGCCTGCTGCAGCGCGGCGTCGACCATGCCCTGGCGCTGTTCCTGCGGGACGCCTTTCACGCGTAATACGTGCATCAGGTTGCCGGTCACGGTGCGACGCAGCAGCACAGGATGCTGCGCTGCCATGGCCTGTTGCTCACGCGCCTGGACAACGGAAAACTCTCCCCAGCGTATCTCCCCGCTGGTCGGTTTCAGCAGCCCGTGACACAAGCGCAGCATCACGCTCTTGCCGGCACCGTTGGGCCCCAGTATGACGGTCCGGCCCGACGACCCTATCCAGAACGACACGTCCTTTATGATCGTCCGGCCGTTGATTCCAAAGTGCAACCGGCGCGCAACCAGCGGCAGCAGCGGATGGTCATCGCTCCTCTCCGGCGGTGCCTGCACGCGGGCCTCTGTCCTGGGCGCTTCGTCAACCATAACGCCGCCGTGCCGCATCGGAAATCACCAGGGCGGTCGCGTTCACGCCCAGCGCCAGCGTTACGAGTATCAATCCGAGGCCGAGCGCCAGGACGAGATTCCCTTTGCTCGTTTCCAGTGCGATCGTGGTCGTCATCACGCGCGTCGCATGCTGGATGTTACCGCCGACGATGATGACCGCACCGACTTCGGCGATGGCGCGGCCGAAGCCCGCCATTATCGCCGTCAGTAATCGGAAACGCCCGTCCCAGAGCAAGGTCGCCACACTTTGCATCGGTGTGCAGCCGAGCGAGCGCAGGTGCTCGTCGTATTCCTCGTGCAGATCGGCGATCGTCTGCCGCGACAGCGCCGCGATGATCGGCAGGACAATGATGCTCTGGGCAATAATCATGGCTGCCGGCGTAAACAGGAGACCCATCGGGCCCAGTGGCCCGGCACGCGACAACAACAGATATACGACGAGCCCTACGACTACCGGCGGCAGTCCCATGAGCGCGTTCAGCAGGATCACGACTCCGCGTCGGCCGGGGAAGCTCTGCAGTGCAATGAGTGCGCCCAGTGGCAGCGCGATGACCGAAGCAATCGTGACGGCGCCCAGGCTGACCTGCAGCGACAACAGGACGATTTCCACCAGGTCTTCGTCGAGCGTCACAATCATCGACAGTGCCGCAACGATAGCAGACGAAAATTCGTTCATACTCAGAATCCGGCCACGTGTTTGGCTAGCAACCCCCTTGCACTGGTCATCCGCCCCTGCACCTGTTCCGGCTGGAGTGCTGACCGGACGGCAAAGGGCATTCTTTCAGATGCCTCGTCGCGACGCCAGCAACAAATAGTCGCACCGCCACCGCAGCCTTGCGACAATTTGACCCACAGCATAGGCTTTGGACGAACTTGCCGCGGAGCGCAACAGCCGGAGAATTCATGTCCCAGTCCACGTCGATTCTTCTCCTTGGTGACAGATCCGAGGTATCCCGCCTGCGACAGAGGCTTGCAAGGCATTTTCTGACGGTGGAATGTTCGCAGACGATCGACGAATCGCGCGAACTGGCCCAGCACTGCCGCTTTCACCTGCTCATAGTCGTCGATCCCCGGGGTCCCTGGGCCGCAATCCGTGACGTGCTCGACGTCTGCGACAGCCTGCCGTCCGAGACCCTGTTGATCGCCGACAAGTCCGGTGCCGAGACCGCAATCGAGGCGTTGCGGAATGGCGTATCGGATGTGCTTTTGCGGCCGTTTACGACCGAGGAGCTTGTCGCAAGAATAAACGCTGTTTGCGGAGAATGTGCTGCGCACCCTCCTGCTCGCACGGGCGATTCGCGACAGACGCTGGTCGGTAATAGCGAGCCCATGCGGGAAATCCGGGCGCTGATCGAGCACATCGCGGCCACGCCTGCAACGGTACTTATCGAGGGCGAGTCGGGCACGGGTAGAAAACTGGCGGCCCGACTGCTCCATGAACGAGGCGGCGGACACGGCCCTTTCTTGCCCATCGACTGCCGCGCAATCGCAGACCCGGAGCTGCAGCGCGAACTGCTCAGCGATGCCCGGGAAACGTCGGGCGGCGGCACCCTGTTTTTCGAAGCTGTTCATGAGGCGTCGCCCGACCTGCAGGCCGGCATGCTGCGCAGCATTGAGGAGAATGGGGGTTACCCGGCCGGCACCCGCATCGTCGCGTCGGCAACAACCGATCTTGCCAGGCTGGCAGCGGGGCACCGTTTTCGCGCGGATCTGTATTCCAGGCTCAGCGTGATTCGCGTGCGGCTACCGCCACTTCGCGAAAGGCGGGCCGACATCCCGCTGCTCGCGGCACACTTTACGGATAAGCTGTCTGCCGACCTGTCGCTGCCGTTACTTGAATTGCGTCCCGCGGAACTGGACAGGCTCGCGGAATATGACTGGCCCGGGAATGTGCGGGAGCTGCGCGATGTGATCGAGCAGTCTTTACGTCTCGGCAGACTGCCAGCCAGCGCACTGATGAACCCGGCGAGGCAAATCCCCGGGGTTCCCGACTATCCGCTAGACTGGACGCTCGAGCAGGTGAAACGCCATCACATGGCTCGCGTTCTCGCAGCCAGTGAAGGCAACAAGTCGGCTGCAGCGCGGCGCCTGGACATCTCACGCAAGACGCTGGACCGTAAACTCGGCACATCAGGTCACGAGTAAAGGAGACTACCTGGTCATGAAAAACATCGATGAAGATCGCCTGAACGTCGCGATTCGCAAGTTCCTGAAGGTGGTTGGGATCACGTCGCAACGTGAAATCGAAAAGGCGGTGCGCGATGCGGCCGAGGCAGGTTCCCTGCCGGACGCAGCAAAGCTGAAGGCCAAAATGACCTTGTCCGTCCCGGCCCTCGGACTCGAGTACGTCATCGATCACGAGATCGATACGGGTAAGTAAGCGCACGTCTCTGCCGGAGCGCTTCTTGAAGCGCGCCCTGGTCGCGGGCCGAGGCTCGCTCCTGCCGCTGGCCACTCCCTGGCATCCGCAGGCGCGTCAGTCCGTGCCGGTCCAGATCAGGTTGCCCAGCTCGGCGAGATCATAGCCGCCGAGCATGTTTGCCTGGCGCCGGCACTCGTTACCGCGCAAGTAATCGAGCAGCCGCTGAAACAGCCTGCGAAAGAAGATGCCCCGGTGCAGTGCGAGATCGAAGGCCTCCCAGCCGATGGGCACGAAGTCGAGTCCGAATTCGTTCGCCACGGCACGCACCCCCGGGCCCACCTCGGCCTGCCCCATCGCGATCAGCGACGCCGCTTCGCGCTCGGTGCTCGCGCGCCCGGTTATGCGGCGATTTGCAGGGTCCAGGTCATGGTGCGAGATCAGCTCGCGCAAAAACCGCTGCGAGCCCGCGCCTTCCTGGCGCTCGACCCAGCGGACTTCACGCTCGAACAGCCCCTCAACCCCCACCTCCGCCGACCACAAACCCGGCGATACGAGCAAACCCTGCTCGCGGCGAAACAGCCGAACGAGTGCCCAGTCACCCGCCTGAACGTATTGCCGGATCAGTGCAGGGTGGCGCTGATAGCTCTCGTCAGCCGGACCCCAGTGGATGGCACAGACATCAGCGCGTCTGCGCGCGAGCAGCGTCAGTCCGAGCTGGCTGCCGGTCGCCGCGTAACTGACCAGCGCTCGCGACTGCAGCGCATTGGCCACCTGCGTGACGGCGCGAAAAAGCAGCGGATCGTCACTGCCCGCAATCACGATGCGGTCGGTCAGCAGGCCGCCATGACTCGACTCGAGCAGCCATTGATCGACGAGATCGCGCGGGAACAGCCATTTGCCGGTGAGCTTGGTCGCCGGAATCTTGCCCTCGCGCACCAGGGCATAGATTTTTTTCTCGTTGACCTGCAGGTAGGCGGCAGCCTGCTTCACAGTCATGAAGCGGGGCGGCTCGCGGTCTTCGGGTTCAACGCCGGCGGTCCCGACCGGTTTGTCCTGTCCGTCGCTGTCTGCGTTCGCGGAAGTCAAATCATTTTCACTCGCGTCATTGCGCTAATATTGGCAGATATGAGCCAGCCAGATCGACACACTGTAGCGGTAATTATGGAGCGTAAACAGGTCAAGCGCGGACCCTGGTCCGTGCCGAGCTGGCGCGCTGTGTCGGTAATCGCCGGCGATCACGTAGTCAGCAAGGGCAGCGGGCGCAGCCCGATGTACGAGAACAGTGACGAGGCTCAGTACCTCTGGTCCGGCCTCTCGCTGACGCTCCATCGCGATCTGGCCGAGGAGTATTGGTACAACCTGACGGGCGACAACCCGTCATTGTTCGTCATCTGCCACGAGACGCCGGAAGGCGAGCTGACGCCGTTCCGGGTCACTGCGGATCACGATTCGGCAACGGTTTGCCTCGAGAGCGACGACCAGGTGTTCGCCGTGTCGATCCCCCCGGAAATCTACCAGCATGTCGAGAAGTTCGTGGTGACGCACTTCGTGCCGCAGGAGCGCAAGAAGCGCAAACGCAAGAACTGGTCGGAGACGCCGGACCGATGAGCGAGAATCGACAGGGCGACCAGGAGGGTTTCTTAACGCGCTGGTCGCGCCGCAAGACGCTGTCGCGACAGGGCGAGGAATTGCCAGAGCCCGCGGAAGAGGCAGACGGGGAACATGCGGCATCCCCGGTGGCGCAGGATCCGGCGCTAATCCCCGAAGACTCGTCGTCAGAGCCTGCTGCTGAAGCGGCCGGCGTGCCGGAGGAAACGACGCCGGAACTGCCGCCACTCGAATCGCTGGATGAGGATTCCGACTACAGCGCTTTTCTCGGCGACGGGGTACCGGCCGATGTGAAGCAGAAGGCGCTGCACAAACTGTTTCACAGCCCCAAGTTCAATATCCGCGACGGCCTCGATGACTACGACTGGGATTTCACCAATCCCGAGCCGCTGGGTGACATCATCACGGCCGAGATGCGTTACCGTGTCGAGCGCGAACTGGAGCGACTCGCGGGCCTCGACGAGGACGAGGAGCGCGAGGAAGATACGAGTACCGTGGCCGCAGTCGACGCCGAAGAGCACGGCGAGCGCGACGAGGCCGACAACGAGGTTGACCCCGAGGCCGACGATGACCGATCTGAACCTTCCTGACACCACCGTAAACGGCCGCGCGAGAACGGAGGCGCTCGACCTTCGCCACCGGCCGGAGGTGGCGCCCACATCCGTGGTGAGTTTCCTGTCTCATGGCCGTGTGCTGATCGTCGGCGACGAAGCGGATGCCCTGGCCGCGGCGGGCCGGATCGGCGAGGGGCTAATTGCGACGCTGTTTTGTCCCGCAGATGCCAGGCCGGCCACGGCAACGGTCGACGGCCTGACTGTCGTGCGTGGCGGCAAGCCGGCTCTTTCCGGCAGCCTGGGCGGCTACAGGCTGAGTCTCGCGGAGTCGGAAGACGAACTGGAGTCGCCCGCCGTAGCGCTGCTTACCAAGGCGCGCTTCGACCTGGTACTCGACCTGGGCGACCCGCCGCTGCTGCAGGCTGAAGCGCTGCCGCCGGGCTACTACGCGCCGCGCGGCGATACAGAAGCCCTGGACAGCGTCATCGACGAACTGCCCGAAATGCGCGGTGAGTTCGAGAAACCCAAGTACTTCAATCTCGACCCCGAAATCTGTGCGCACGGCCGCAGGGGCGTCCGCGGCTGCACCCGTTGCCTCAACGTTTGTCCGGCGTGGGCAATCACCTCGGCCGGCGAAACCGTGTCGGTGAACCCGAACCTCTGCCAGGGTTTCGGCAGTTGCGCGTCGGTTTGCCCGACAGGCGCGATCACCTATGCGTATCCGAGCACGGGAGACCTGCTCGGCTACGTGCGAACCGTCCTCGTCACCTACCGCGATTCCGGCGGAATGGATCCCCTGCTCGTGTTTTTCGACAGCACGTCGGCAGGCGCGATTGCAGACGGTCTCGGCGCCGCATTGCCGGAAAATACGTTGCCGATCGAACTGGAAGAAGTCGGCTCCATTGGCATGGATGCCTGGCTGGCTTGCCTCGCCTATGGCGCCCGCCGGGTGCTTGTCCTTACAGGCAGGGAAACACCGCAAAGTATCCGTGATGCGCTGGAACAGCAGATTGGGTACGCCGCGCCGATCCTCGAGGGTATGGGTTACTCCGGGGCTGCCGTCGAAACGCTGGATTCCGGTAGTGTCGACGCGGTCACGGCAGCAGCGGTCTCCGACGAGGCAATCAGCCTGGAAAGCCCGGCCCGTTTCGCTCCTCCGCCGGAGAAACGGCTGTTGCTGCGCACGTCGATCAACTACCTGCTGGAGCATGCCACGAGCCGCAAAAAGGTGGCCGCGTTGCCAACGGGAGCGCCTTTCGGTCAGGTCAAGGTCGATACGGGCGCGTGCACCTTGTGCATGAGCTGCGTCGCTGTCTGCCCGACGTCGGCGCTACGCGAAGGCCAGGGGTTGCCGCAGCTGAATTTCGTCGAAAGGTCCTGTATCCAGTGCGGCACCTGCGAGAAAGCCTGCCCCGAGGACGCTATCTCGCTGGACACCCGCTTCCTGTATGACGACAAGGAACGCGGCGCTCAGCGACTG
>JBFEXY010000116.1:0-7308 GCA_041562415.1 Woeseiaceae bacterium | reverse complement strand
CTGGCGCGATATCCAGCTCTTATAACCAGAAGTGATAAGGGCGCGCGATCGATCTTTGCAGTAATGCACCGGCAGAGGGGAATTCCTCTCCCTCATGGCTCCCTTCGGTCCGCTTTACTTCGGTCGAGGAACACCCCGTTTGCCGGCGCGGGCGCGCGGTCGGCCTCGGCGGGCGGAGGGCCGGGTGTTTGTTCGAGCGTCGTGCGAAGCGAAGTGACGCAGGACGCCAAAACGAGCGGAGGACGATTGTCGCGAGACAGGGATGTCGAGCGACATTAAGCGAGAACAAATACCCGGTATAAACGCCCGGCGATTAGTCGCGGAGCAGCGCTTCCGCCGCGTTGCGGACAACGGGATTTGTCGTGGCGCTTTTCGTGCCGCGCCCGGCGAGCACCGCCTCGAGGTCGGCCACGGCCTGGTCGAGGTCGTCGTTGAAGATCACGTAGTCGAACTCGTCCCAGTGCGACATGTCGGAGAGCGCGTCGCGCAGCCGCCGCTCGATGACCTCGTCGGTATCGGTGCCGCGGCTGCGGAGCCGGCGTTCCAGCTCCTCGCGCGACGGTGGCAGGATGAATATGCTGATGCAGTCGGGCATGGCGGCGCGCACCTGCTGCGCACCCTGCCAGTCGATCTCCAGGATCACGTGATATCCATCCCCGAGATTTCTTTCGACCTGTTCGCGACTGGTGCCGTAAAAATTATCGAACACCTCTGCCGATTCCAGCAACGCACCATCGGCGAGCAGTCGATCGAATTCATCCTTGTCGACGAACAGGTAGTCGACGCCGTGGGCTTCGTTGCGACGCTTCGTTCGGGTCGTGTAGGAAATCGAAAAGCGGAGTTCCGGATTACGCGTGGTCAACGCTTTTACAAGCGTCGTCTTGCCGGCGCCAGACGGTGCGGCGATCACGAATAATCGGGCAGGAATGTTGGACATGGCGGCGTTTATTCGACGTTTTGTATCTGCTCGCGCATCTGCTCGATCAGGACCTTCAGCTCCACGGACGCCCGCGTCGTTTCCGTATCGTTCGATTTTGACCCGAGTGTGTTGGCCTCGCGGTTGAGTTCCTGCATCAGGAAGTCGAGCCGGCGTCCGACCGGTTCGTCGCGTGCCACGACGTCGCGTATCTCGACCAGGTGACTGTCGAGGCGGTCGAGTTCCTCGTCCACATCCAGCTTCTGGGCAATCAATGCGAGCTCCGTTTCGAGTCGCGCCGGGTCCGCTTCCACATCGAGTTTTTCGACGCGTTCGCGCTGTTTCGCCCGGGTTGCTTCGAGGACCTCGGGCATGCGCGCTCGCACCGACTTCGATATGGACGCGATTTCGGCACAGCGTGATTCGAGCATCTCGGCAATCCGGGCACCCTCGTTCGCACGCATTGAACGGATGGCGTCGAGCGTTTTCTCGAGCAACGGCAGCGCAGCTTCGAACAGTGGCTCGGCCTCGATCTCGGCCTGCTCGACGACACCCGGCCAGCGCAGCACATCGAAAGGATTGACGGCACCGGTTGCCGGCAGCGCCGCGGACATTTCCTTGATGCGCTTGCCGATAACCTCGACGAGCTCCGTATTGATCTGCAGTTCTGCCTGCCGGTCGAACGCGCGGCTAAAGCGCAGCGAACACTCGACCTTGCCACGACTCAGTCTTGCGGTGACAGCCTGCCGAAACGATTGCTCATGCGCGCGCATTTCCTCCGGAAGCTTGAACTGCACGTCGAGGTAACGATGGTTGACCGCGCGTATTTCCCAGGTCAACGCACCGATTTCCGCTTCGGCGGTTTCGCGCGCAAAGCCTGTCATACTGTGTAACATTGGCACCTGTCTCCGGTTGTGACGTATTGATCACGTTTTTTAAGAAGAAGAGCGGGCATACTTGCGCCCCCTTACGCGGGACCGTGGTACGTCTCGGCAGCCGAACATTCTAAGCGCACCCCACTATGCAGGTCGAATACGCAAAAGTTTCCGCACTCGGTGACAGGCAGGACAACCAGGACCGTGCCGCTGTCGTTGTCGCGGACGAAGCCGCGATTATGCTCGTGTTCGACGGCATGGGCGGACATTCCGATGGCGCCCGCGCCGCCGAGACCGGCCTGAAGATCGTGCAGGACATGTTCATGTCTTCGATGCTGCCGGTCTTCGATCCGCATGGTTTTCTCTACACGGCACTCGCGCGCGCCCACGACGAAGTCGTGGCCCTCGGCAGCGACGTGGCGGTGGATTTCCGGCCCCGGGCGACCTGCGCGGTGTGCCTGGTGCAGGAAGGGGGAGCGTACTGGGCGCACATCGGAGACAGCCGTATCTACCAGGTTCGCAGCGGACAGGTCCTAAGCCGTTCGCGAGATCACAGCCACGTCGAAGTGCTGATCCAGGAAGGCGCGATCACCGAAGAGGAAGCGCAGGATCACCCGATGCGCAACTTCGTGGAGTGCTGTATCGGCGGCGATGCCCCGGTTCCGGACATGTCCATTACGAACAAGAAGGCGCTGCAGCCGGGCGACGTGCTGCTCGCCTGCACCGACGGCCTCTGGTCCGGCCTGAGCGATGACGACGTTGCCGAAATAGCCACGCCCGGTAAAAACAACCTCGGGGATAACCTTAAAGCACTCAGCATCAAGGCGTTGAACGTAAACTCGCCGTACAGCGACAATACGACGGGTACCGCGCTACGGTGGCTGAGCGACTGATACCTGTAAAGCCAGAGAGCGGAGAGCGATGATGCGCCCGAGCGGCCGGCAGGCGAACGAGATTCGCCGATTATGTTTTACGCCCGATTTCACCCGTCACGCGGAAGGCAGTGTGCTGGCCGAATTCGGTGATACGCGCGTGCTGTGCACGGCGAGCGTCGAGGACCGGGTGCCAATCTGGATGCGCGGTAAGAACAGGGGCTGGGTAACAGGCGAATACGGAATGTTGCCCCGCGCGACGCATACACGGTCCGCGCGTGAGGCGGCACGCGGCAAGCAAAGTGGCAGGACCCAGGAAATATCACGCCTGATCGGCCGTTCGCTTCGCGCCGTAACCGACCTCCAGGCACTCGGCGAGCGCATGGTGACTCTCGACTGTGACGTCATCCAGGCCGATGGCGGTACACGAACCGCGGCCATCAGCGGCGGTTACGTCGCCCTCGCGCTGGCGATGCATCGTCTGGTCGCTTCGAATGCCGTCAGGAAGAACCCGTTGCACGGCCGCGTCGCCGCTGTTTCTGTTGGCGTCTATCGCGGCATCCCGGTACTGGACCTCGACTACGACGAAGATTCCGAGGCCGAGACCGATATGAACGTCGTCATGAACGAAGCAGGGCGTTTTATCGAGATACAGGGTACGGCCGAGGGGCACGCATTCAGCGGTGAGGAGTTGGAGGAAATGCTCGGACTCGCGAAGACCGGCATAGAGCACATCATAGCTGCGCAGGACGACGCGCTCGTGAGCGTGGACGGCTGACGCCATGCCCATGCCCGAAAAAGTCGTCCTTGCCACCGGCAACCCGGGCAAGGTTCGGGAAATCCAACGCATCCTTCACGACCTCGGCGTCGAGGTCGTGCCGCAATCAGAGCTGGGCGTTACCGGTGCGGATGAGACGGGCAAGAGCTTCGTCGAAAACGCGCTGATCAAGGCGAGACACGCATCGATGATGACCGGCCTGCCCGCAATCGCGGACGACTCGGGCCTGGTGGTCGACGCGCTCGACGGCCGTCCCGGCGTTTACTCGGCGCGCTACGCCGGCGCTGATGCGAACGACGAGAGCAATATCGACAAATTGTTGCACGAATTACAGGGCGTGCCCGGCGACCAGCGCACGGCTGCTTTCCGCTGCTGTGCGGTGTTCGTGTCCGCGGACGATTCGACCTCGCTGGTCGCAGAGGGATGCTGGGTAGGCAAGATCCTGGAGCAGCGGCGCGGAACGGAAGGGTTCGGTTACGACCCCGTGTTCTTCGATCCCGAGTGCGGAAGAACCGCGGCCGAACTCGGACCGGAACTGAAGAATGCCCGCAGTCACCGCGGCAAGGCGCTGACAGCGCTCGCAGAGATGCTGCGACATCATTATGCCTAGGATGGCGAGGCCGCCACTGTCACTGTACGTGCACCTGCCCTGGTGTGTTCGCAAGTGTCCCTATTGCGATTTCAATTCGTACCCGGGCGGAGACGATGTGACCCGCCTTCGATACCTGGACGCGCTTTGCAACGACCTGGCCTCCGAAGCAGCCAGGGCCGGCGACCGGTCGCTGGTCAGCATCTTCCTGGGTGGCGGTACGCCGAGTCTCTTTCGCGCTGAAGAGATTGCTCGCCTGCTGGACGTGTCGCGATCGCACTTCGCGTGGGCGGACGGTATCGAGGTCACGATGGAAGCGAATCCGGGTGGAGTGGAACGAGGCGACCTGCAGGGGTACCGCGATGCTGGCGTGAACCGGCTGTCAATCGGGGCGCAGTCCTTCGATCCGGTCAAGCTCGAGACACTGGGCCGCGTGCATGGCGTCGAGGATATCGGCCTGACGGCAGTGGAAGCCGCTGCGGCCGGGTTCGAGGACGTGAACATAGACCTGATGTATGCATTGCCGGGGCAGGACGTGGCCGGCGCCATTGCGGATATCGAAGCGGCGGCCTCGCTACGGCCCACGCACCTGTCCTGGTATCAGCTGACGCTGGAGCCGAATACGGTATTTCATGCACGTCCGCCGCAGGACCTGCCGGATGACGACCTGGCGTTCGCGATCCAGCAGGCCGGGGAGGCCAGGCTCGCCGAGCTCGGTTTCGAACGCTACGAAGTATCTGCCTACGCGCGCGACGGCCGCCACTGTCGCCACAATCTGAATTACTGGTCGTTCGGGGACTACCTGGCTGTTGGCGCCGGGGCGCACGGCAAGCTATCGACACCGGCAGGCGTATTGCGTTACAGGAAGACCGCAAACCCGCTGCAGTACATGCAAGAGATCGAGCGGGGCGCGGACCACGGCGCGACCGGGATTCTCAGTGACGACGACCTGTTGTTCGAATTCATGCTCAACGCGCTGAGGCTGGTCGACGGCTTCGAGGAACGGCTGTTCGTGGAGAGGACGCGGCTGCCGCTCCCGACCCTGCGAAATCGGCTGGCGCCACTCGCGAGGCGGGGCCTGATTGCCGGCGGAGAGGGTGGCCGGTGGCGTCCGACACCGCGGGGCCAGCGATTTCTGAATGACCTTCAGGCACATTTTCTGCCCGACTAGACGGCTGCCGCCCGTTACCGGCCTGGTCAATTTATGCACATGGTCGCGCGCATCCCTATATTTTCAGTGTCAGAGGCACTCAAATTCACTCGAAGCGTCGAGAAAGGATTATAAGTGACTGATTGTGATAACTTTATTAAAATGGACACAAAATAGTCATATTGACACGCTGCTTTGAAAATCCGCACCTTAGGACACCCGTTCAAATTTGTTCCACAGGTTTATCCACAGCTTCTGTGGATAATCTCCGCTGCCGATCAGGGTGCCCTGCGGGCACTTGCGGCGGTCCCCACTTAGCTATATCCTACGCGACCCATTTTGAAGGCACCGAAGAGACGTTCAGCCATGAAAGCCGATATCCATCCCAACTACTCGGACATCAAGGTCACCTGCAGTTGCGGCAACGAATTTACGACGCGTTCGACGCTCGGCGAAGATCTCATTATCGAGGTCTGCTCTTCCTGTCATCCTTTCTATACGGGCAAGCAAAAGATCGTCGACACGGGCGGTCGCGTAGACAAGTTCCGCCGCAAGTACGGCATGAGCTAAGCCGCCCGGCGCGGTGCCGGGGGGGCTACACGCCGCCCTAGCCAACCGAATCAGACATACGGTTAATCCCTAGGTCACGCAGACTCGCGCTTTGGTATCCTTGTTGGCCGAATTCCACAACGGCCGACACTAACGAAGGGATAGCCATGACCGAGGAAGCTTATCGACTGATCACCCCTGACGGTCACGAACTGGAACTGCCTGTCCACAAGGGCACTACGGGCCCTGATGTCATCGATATTGGCAGGTTGTACAAGAACCAGGGCGTGTTTACCTACGACCCCGGTTTCGTTGCGACAGGCAGCTGTGCATCTGACATAACCTTCATCGATGGCGAAAAGGGCATCCTGATGTACCGGGGCTACCCGGTCGAGCAGCTTGCAGAACACTCGAACTTCATCGAGGTTTGTTACCTGTTGCTAAATGGTGAATTGCCGACGAAGAGTGAACTCGAGGAGTTCGACACGACGATTCGTACGCACACCATGCTCAACGAAGGCATGCTTAACTTCTTCAAGGGCTTCCGCTACAACGCACATCCCATGGCGATGTTGTCGGCCGTTGTCGGCTCCATGTCCGCGTACTATCACGACACTACGGACGTTCATAATCCGGAGCACCGTGACATCTTCGCGCACCGCATCGTCGCGAAGCTGCCGACGATTGCGGCGGCAGCCTACAAGTTGAGTATCGGCCAGCCGTTCATGTACCCGAAGAACGGTCTCAACTACACGGAGAATTTCCTGCAGATGATGTTCTCCGTTCCGGCCGAGCCATATGAGATCGACCCGATCCAGGCGGAGGCGCTTGACCTGTTATTCATTCTCCACGCGGATCACGAACAGAACTGTTCGACGTCGACGGTGCGCATGGCCGGAAGCTCCGGCGCAAACCCGTATTCTGCGATCGCGGCCGGTATCTCGGCCCTGTGGGGACCGGCCCACGGCGGTGCAAACGAAGCCGTTCTCAGGATGCTCGATCAGATAGGCAATGTCAGCCAGATCGACAAGTACCTCGCGAAAGCCAAGGACAAGGACGATCCATTCCGTCTGATGGGCTTTGGTCACCGCGTTTACAAGAACTTCGATCCGCGTGCAACGATCATTCGTGAGATGGCACACAAGGTCCTCGGCGCGCTGCCCGACAACAACGAGACGCCGCTTTTCGAGCTGGCGCTCAGGCTGGAGGAACTCGCGCTTAAAGACGACTACTTCATTGAGAAGAATCTCTACCCGAACGTAGACTTCTATTCGGGCATCATTTACAAGGCGCTCGGCATACCGACGTCGATGTTCACGGTCATGTTCGCTCTCGGCCGCTCGGTCGGCTGGGTCTCGCACTGGCGAGAGATGATCTCGGATCCGAACCAGAAAATCGCGCGCCCGCGGCAGCTGTATGTTGGCGCGGCGGAGCGGGATTATGTCCCGGTGGAGAAACGCTGACGCTGATGGCAAAGCAGGCGCCTGTTCGCGGCCGCCAGGTCGACGGAGCCCGGTTCGGAGTGTTTGTCGGCGAGGCATTGAGCGAGCATAGCGAGCAGCCCGGAGACAAACACCGG
>JBFEXY010000115.1:0-7321 GCA_041562415.1 Woeseiaceae bacterium | reverse complement strand
TCGATGTACTTCTTGGCGTTGTCCCAGGCACCGCCGCCGGCCGTCATCGAGATCGCGACGAACAGGCCGGTGATGATGGTGCCGAGCAGCAGGCCGCCGAGCGCTTTCGGGCCGAGCAACAGCCCGACCGCGAGCGGTACGAGGATCGGCAGCAGAGACGGTACGATCATTTCCTTGATCGCTGCCCGCGTCAGCAGGTCGACAGCGCGGCTGTAATCCGGCTTGCCCGTGCCTTCCATGATGCCCGGAATTTCCTTGAACTGGCGCCTGACCTCGGTCACGACCGAGCCGGCTGCGCGGCCAACGGCTTCCATGGCCATCGAACCGAACAGGTAAGGTACCAGGCCGCCGATGAACAGCCCGATAATGACGAGGTGATCATCGAGCTGGAAGACCGCGTCGATACCTTGCTTGCTGAGCGCGTTCGTGTAGTCGGCGAATAACACCAGCGCGGCGAGACCGGCGGAGCCGATCGCGTAGCCCTTCGTGACCGCTTTCGTGGTGTTGCCCACGGCGTCGAGCTGGTCGGTGATTTTGCGGACGTCCGGAGGCAACTCCGCCATTTCGGCAATGCCGCCCGCGTTGTCGGTGATCGGACCGAACGCGTCCAGCGCAACGACAATACCGGTCATCGACAGCATGGTCGTGGCCGCGATCGCGATGTTGTAGAGGCCGGCGAACATATCGCCTTCGGGGGCCAGCGCGAATGCGCCCCAGATGCTCGCGCACACGGCAAGCACAGGCAGCGCAGTTGCCTTCATCGAGATGCCCAGCCCCGCGATGATGTTTGTTGCATCACCGGTCAGAGATGCATTGGCAATCGTCCTGACGGGCTTGAATTCGGTGCCCGTGTAGTACTCGGTGATCATGACCATGGCGGCGGTCAGCGCCAGGCCGATCAGGGCAGAACCGAAGATACCGGTCGCATTGCCGCTGTCGCCCATCATCATGTTGGTGACGGGATAGAAGGCGATGGCCGCGAGTAGGCCGGCGGCAATCATACCCTTGTACAGCGCGCCCATGATCTTGCCCCCGTCGGACGTGCGTACGAAGAAGGTGCCGATGATGGAGGCTACGATCGAGATTGCGCCCAGTACGAGCGGATAGACGATGGCAGAACCACCGGCTTCGCCGACGATCATGCTGCCGAGGAGCATCGTCGCGATAATCGTAACCGCGTAGGTCTCGAACAGGTCGGCCGCCATGCCCGCGCAGTCGCCGACGTTGTCACCGACGTTGTCCGCGATGACGCCCGGGTTGCGGGGATCATCCTCCGGGATGCCTGCTTCTACTTTGCCCACGAGGTCGGCACCGACGTCGGCGCCCTTCGTGAAGATACCGCCGCCCAGTCGGGCAAAGATCGATATCAGGGAGCCGCCGAAGGCGAGGCCGACGAGCGCGTGAATCGCCGTGTCGACGCTGGCGCCCGTGCTGGTCAGTAGCAGGAAATAACCCGCAACGCCCAGCAGGCCGAGACCGACGACCAGCATGCCGGTGATGGCGCCGCCCTTGAAGGCGATGTTCAGTGCCGGATTGACACCCTGGGTTGCGGCCTGCGCCGTCCGCACATTGGCGCGGACCGACACGTACATGCCGATGTAGCCCGCGAGGGCGGAGAAGATTGCGCCGATCGCGAATCCGATCGCCGTGTACCAGTCCAGCGCGATTCCCAGGATTAGGAGCAGGACGACGCCCACGATGGCGATCGTGCCGTACTGCCTGTTCATGTAGGCGCTGGCGCCTTCCTGGATAGCTTGTGCGATCTGCTGCATCCGGTCGTTGCCAGCCGGCTGCTTGAGAATCCACTGTGAAGATATGATCCCGAACAGTACGGCAAGGCCGCCCGCACCGATCGAGAGCCACAGGGCTAACTCGTTACTCATTAGATTGTCTCCCGACTCTTTTTAGTTTGCGGATCGAACGAATTCGCCATCGGCGAGCAATGGCGCCGACTTTGTTCTTGTGTTCGACCGGTTTTGAATTATCTGATCGTGGGCCGCGTTCCCCATAACGCTCGAAGGCCGACCCCCGACCGGGCGCGCATCATACCACAAATTTTGTCTTTAGCTGCGGTGCAACAGAAACGTTCCTGAGCTCCACGTATTTCGGTAAGCCATTGACGTACGGAGGATAATCCTCACCCCGGATCAGTGGCTGCAGGTAACGGCGTGCCGCCTCGGTGATGCCGAAGCCGTCTTTTGTGATGTATCGTGCCGGCAGCATCTTCTCCTTGTTGGCGACCCGGGACAGTGGTGCCTCGTCGATTCGCCAGCGATAGGGCTTGTCGGAGACCCGCTTGATGACCGGCATGACCGCGGTCTTGCCCTGCAGGGCGAATTCGACCGCGGCCTTGCCCACCGCATAAGCCTGCTTCACGTCGGTCGCCGAGGCGATGTGCCGCGCCGAGCGCTGCAGGTAGTCCGCCACGGCATAATGATATTTGAACCCCAGGTTGTCGCGCACCATCTGGGCAACGACGGGTGCGACGCCGCCGAGCTGCGCATGACCGAACGCGTCCCTGGTGCCCGCTTCGGCGAGAAACTTGCCGTTCTTATAGCGCGCCCCCTCGCTGACGACGATGACGCAGTAGTCGTAGCGATTCACGCATTCGCGAACCCGCTTGAGGAATGCTCGCTTGTCGAAGGGCACCTCCGGGAACAGGATGATATGCGGTGCATCCCCGGGCTCCGTGCCCGCGAGGCCGCCTGCCGCCGCGATCCAGCCCGCATGGCGTCCCATGACCTCGAGTATGAACACCTTGGTCGAGGTCTTTGCCATCGACAGCACGTCGAGTGCCGCTTCCTGCGTCGAAACAGCGACGTATTTGGCGACCGACCCGAATCCCGGGCAGTTGTCGGTCACCGGCAGATCGTTGTCGACCGTCTTCGGGATGCCCAGGCACTGCACCGGGAAACCCATCTTCCTCGAGATCCGGGATACCTTGTGGGCGGTATCCATCGAGTCGTTGCCGCCGTTGTAAAAGAAATAGCCGATGTCGTGCGCCCGAAACACCTCCATGAGCCGTTCGTACTCCGCCCGGTTTTCTTCGATCCCCTTGAGCTTGTATCGCGCGGAGCCGAATGCACCGCCGGGCGTGTGGCGCAGCGCAGCGATCGTGCTGGCGCGCTCCTTGCTGGTATCGATCATGTCCTCGGTGAGTGCCCCGATGATGCCGTTGCGGCCGGCGTAGACATTGGCGATTTGTGCGCGATGTTTTCGGGCGGTCTCGATGACCCCGCAGGCCGTAGCGTTGATCACGGCGGTGACACCGCCGGACTGAGCATAGAACGCGTTTTTCCCGGGCATGCTTCGGATACCTCTGGCTTTTGGTCGGAAGGCGCATCAGCATAGCGGAAACCGGTGCCCGGATCACGAGTGCTTCTATAGTCGAATTGACCTTGCAGGGCTTTGCCGGTAGCGTCCGTGACCGAGCCGGGAATCTGCCCGACCACACTCAATCGACTCCTATCGGGAAAGAATAATGCGAATTGTTTTGCTGGGCGCGCCGGGGTCTGGGAAAGGTACGCAGGCCAAGAGACTGGAAGCCGAAAAGGGCATTCCGCAGATATCGACCGGCGATATGCTGCGCGAGGCCGTCGCTGCCGGCACGCGTTTCGGCGCGAAAGCGAAAGAAACCATGGCGGCAGGGCAACTCGTATCCGACGATATCGTGCTGGGCATACTCAGCGAGCGGCTCTCGAGGCCGGACGCGGCCGACGGATTCATACTCGACGGGTTCCCGCGTACCAAGAAGCAGGCGGCCGACCTCGAGGAACTGCTCGACGAACTCGGTGCTCCGCTGGATGCCGCCTTACTCCTGGACGTTGACCTCGAGAATCTCGTGAAACGACTGACCGGCCGCCGGACCTGTTCGGCGACGGGCAAGCTCCTGAATATCTACTTCTCGCCCAAGGAAGAGATTGACGAATGCCTGAACGCGGGCGGCGAACTCATCCAGCGCGAAGATGACAACGAGGAAACGATCGGCAGCCGCCTGGACGTATACAGGCAGCAAACGGAGCCTGTCGTCGACTACTACCGCGAGCGCGGCAAGCTCAAGACAATCGAAGCGGAAGGCAACGTCGACGAGATTTACGAAAGACTCAGGCAGGCGCTATAAGAGCTGCAGCAACTGTTCCCCGATCAGGTCTCGCCGCCAGCCCTGGAAGACCCGCGACTCCGTTCTGCCTGACAGGATCACGGCCGAGAGTTCCTTTCGCGGTGCAAGCAACTCTGCGCTGATTCCGAGTTCGCCTGCGCATTGCGCGACTGTCGACTGCATGCTCTTCAGCAGTCCTTTTTGTTGTTCGTTCGGCGCCAGAGACGGCTGGTACTCGTGGGCGTCCTCTGCAGAGCTGGCAACGACGGCGAGGAGTTCATTGCCCGCTCGCTTCACGAGCTTTGCGGGCAGGCCACTGATCGCACGCAGATCGGCGAGTGTGGCCGGTAGTTCGTGCGCTATATCCAGCAAGGCGCTGTCCCGCAGTACCCACTGGCGTGGCCGGTCTCTGTTCGCGGCCTCGGTTTCCCGCCACACCGCGAGTCGTTCCGCAGCAGACCGTCGTCGCCCGCGGAGGTTCCGAGCGCCCTTGAGCCGGTTTATGGCCTGCGTTTCATCGAATCCATACAGCGACTCGTCCAGCAGCAAGGCGGAGTCCTGCTCCGCCCACGCCATTCTGCCGGCTTTCTCCAGGCGCTCGCCCAGACACTCGTAGGCAGGAAGAAGGTACTCGACGTCCTCGACGGCGTAATGGAGCAGCGCGTCCGACAGCGGTCGCTGCGACCAATCGGCGCGCGTATGTGTCTTCGGAATCTCGGCATCGAACAGTTCCTTGACCAGGCCAGCGTAACCGATCTGGGGCTGCATCCCGAGTAGCGCTGCGGCGATTTGCGTATCGAACAGCTGCGCCGGCATGGCGCCGGAAGACTGAAAGATCACCTCGATGTCCTGGCGTGCCGAATGGACGACCCAGGTCTTCCTGAACGTCTCGTCCCAGAACTCCTGCATCGGATTTCCTGCCAGCGGATCGACGCAATAAACCCGGTCCGGGGTTGCTACCTGTACGAGGCACAGCTGAGCGAAAAATGTTTTCTCGCGCATGAACTCTGTGTCAATCGCCAGGACAGCATGACCGTCTAGCTCAGATGTGATCGAATCCGGTTCGTCGACGAACGTGAACGCTGTCATTGATTGCCGCAGGGTGAACTTCGGATCGGCAGGTTAACATGCGATCATTGTTGCATCGACGAGATTCGTGCTTCCGCCGTGCAGGCATTTATAAAAACGCTATTCGAGATCGTCACGATTCGCAAAGGTCCGGACGCGATCCCGTACTCCTGGGTGCTCCTGAACATGGCAACCGCGATGTGGTTTCTGCCGCTACTGCTTGCCGCGGTGCTCATACCCGGATTTGGGGGCGTTGCCGTCGCCGTTTCGGTAGCGAGCTGGGCATTGAGCCTGGTGTGCTACGCCATCGCCATCGTACTGGCCGGATACAGCCACCGGCTGCTGCAGTCACTCACCGCAATCATCGGCTGCGGCGCGATAATCTTTTTCGCCCAGGTGGCCGGACTTGTCACGCTATCGTTATTTTTCGGAGCAGCACTCGCGCAGATCATCGTCTATCTGTTGCTGTTCTGGTCCGTCCACGTAAAAGGGCACATTATTTCTCGCACGATCAACCGCGAGTGGTATGTCGGCCTGATCATTGCAATTGCCGTGTTCATTTTACAGTATGCGTTTTCGACGACGGTTTCGCCCGCATCCTGAGTTACTGCATGCACATACATATCCTAGGCATCTGTGGCACCTTCATGGGCGGCATCGCGGCACTGGCCAAGGCTGCCGGCCACAAGGTATCCGGTTGCGACGCAGGTGTTTATCCGCCCATGAGCACGCAGCTCAAGAAGCTCGGCATCGACGTCCACGAGGGTTTTGATGCGGACCAGTTGAAATTGCCGCCGGACTGCGTCGTCGTCGGAAACGTGGTTAGCCGGGGTTTCGATGTCGTCGAAGAAATGCTCGACCGCGACATCCCGTACCAGTCGGGACCGCAGTGGCTGGCGGAACACGTGTTGCGTGGCCGGCACGTCTTAGCCGTGTCCGGGACCCATGGCAAGACGACGACCGCGAGCCTGCTGGCCTGGATACTGGAGGACGCCGGCCTGCAGCCCGGCTTCCTGATCGGTGGTATTCCTGCCAACTTCGGCGTGTCGGCCCGATATGGCAGCGGCAACTGCTTCGTCGTCGAGGCCGACGAGTACGACACGGCCTTCTTCGACAAGCGGGCGAAGTTCGTTCATTACCGGCCGCGTACGCTGATTCTCAACAATCTCGAGTACGATCACGCAGACATCTATAAAGATCTCGATGCGATTCTGTGGCAATTCCACCAGCTGCTTCGCACGGTCCCGGCGTCCGGTCGCATTGTCATGAATGCGGCCGATAAGAACCTGGCACGGCTCGTCGAGATGGGCTGCTGGACGCCTCGGGAATCGTTCTCCCTGGAGAACGGCGCTGACTGGCGCGCCGAATTCGTTGACGCTACGGAGCGCCGCATTCGCATGAGCGATCCGGCTGGCCGGTCGGCGGAGTCACGATGGCATCTGGGCGGTTCGCACAATCTCGAGAATGCAGTGGCCGCCGTTGCCGCCGCGCGCTCGGTTGGGGTCGATCTCGAGGGGGCGGTCGACGCGCTGTCACGATTCGAGGGAGTGAAACGCCGCATGGAGCGCACGGCGACGGTAGGCGACATCGCGATCTACGACGATTTTGCCCATCATCCCACCGCGATCCGGCGCACGATTGCAGCCATGAAGCGGCGCTATCCGGGCAACCGGCTGGTCGTCGCGATCGAACCGCGATCGAATACGATGAAACTCGGCGTGCATAACCGCGAGCTCGCCGATTCCCTCGAACAGGCTGACCTCGTCTGGTTGTTTCGCCCCGACGCGATGGGCGAGGACTTCGATGCGGCGCTTGAGCCGCTGGGCAAGAAGCTGCGCGTATTCCGTGACTACGATGAACTCGCGAGCGACATGTCGAAGCGGGTGCTCGCCGGCGACCAGGTCGTGTTCATGAGCAACGGGGGCTTCGGCGGGGCGCGGCAGACGCTAACCGCCGTCCTGCAGCGCACGCGCAGCTCCTGACGAACGCCTCAGACGCGCGCGCCCCGCACAAGCAGCGCCTGGTCTGCGGGCTGCGGCGACGATTTTTCTCGTCATGGCTCCCTTCGGTCCGCTTTACTTCCTCGAAAAACGTCGCCGCCAGCCCGCCCAGCGGTGATCGAGCAAACCAGGTGCACCAGCGAGGATGCCGAAG
>JBFEXY010000114.1:0-7401 GCA_041562415.1 Woeseiaceae bacterium | reverse complement strand
TCTCAAGACCGCCGATGTCATGTCACCCTGTGTCCTCTGGATCGACGAGATCGAAAAAGGTATCGCTGGTCGTGGCGGTGAGACCGGAACAACGCAGAGGGTACTCGGAACGTTTCTGACCTGGATGGCGGAAAGAGCATCATCCGTATTCGTGGTCGCAACGGCCAACGACATATCTGCGTTGCCACCCGAACTCGTGCGCAAAGGCCGCTTCGACGAAATATTCTTCATCGATTTGCCTGACGCGGAGGTCCGCGCGACGATCCTGGCCATTCACCTGACGAATCGCGGCCAGCGGCTCAGTGATTTCGATGTCGAATCACTCGCCGATGCCATGCAGGATTTTTCCGGTGCCGAAATCGAACAAGCCGTGGTATCGGCGCTTTATGCTGCGCATGCGATGAACCAGCCGCTTTCGTCCGCCCATATACAGCGCGAAGTCCAACAGACAAAACCTTTGTCAACGGTGATGCACGAACGCATCAGTGCGCTTCGCGCATGGGCAGAAGGTCGCACGGTCCCCTGTGACTAACGCCCACTTTACGTAATCCCATAACTGCGGCTTGCGCCGGAACCCGCATCCTCGTGATAATAGTGTGGCATGGCTAATGACAATAACAATCTAAAAGAATTAGTCTCCGACGACCGAGATCGAACTGCGGAACTCGAATCGCCGACCTTGCGCGAATCGAAAGTACCAGCTGATACGGAGCAGGCTATCGAACTCGACTTCGACGCCATGCAGTTTGATCCCTACATCGCTCCTATCCGTAACCGCGACGCGGTAATACAGGACCTCAAGGCCGATCTGCGAATCCAGACGGAAACAATCGACCGGCTGCAATTCGATGTCGAGCGGCTACGTTCGAGGCGCATCGGTCTCGAAACCGAGGTCACGGCGCGCGAGTCGCAGACGCGCAAGCTCGCGAAAGCTGTCGAGGAAGCCAACAAGCAGATTGACACGCTTACGTCAGCGCTGCGAGAGGCGAAAAAATCCTATGATGACGTCACCGGCCAGCTTAGCTCGACCCGAGCGAAGCATGACGAGGAACTGCGTATCCTGCGCTTCGAACTCACCGAGGCCGCAGAAACCGTTTCCCAGCAGGAATTGATCAACGAACAGCTTGCCTCCGACCTGGTGGACACGCGGGGCTTCAAGAACGAACTGGAGCGCATGCTGACCTCCAGCGAGGAACACAGTCAGCTGCGCATCAGCCAACTCGAAGCCGAACTCGAGCGGCTAAAGAAGGTCAATGAGGACCACGAATTCGAACTCGCCACGAAGAATGAAGCGATCGCAGACTTGCTGGAGAAGATTTCGGGCAAGACCAAACAGGACGAGTCGATCAGGGAGTTGGAAGCTGCTATCGAAGAATTGGATGAGCGAATGTCGGACCGTCTGCAGACGCAGCCGGTCCTCGACAGGGATCGAATGAGCCGGGTTCTGATCGGCAAGATCGACAACCAGGAACTCCGATTTCCGCTGTTCAAGAAGCGATTGACGATCGGGCGGACGCAACAGAACGACATTCAGCTCCAGGCGCCGCACATCAGCCGGCGCCACGCAGTCGTAATGACCGAAGGCGACGTCACCAGGGTCATCGACTGGGGCAGCAAGAACGGTGTTTATGTCAACTCCACTCGCGTAACCGAGCACTTCCTCACGAGCGGCGATATCGTGATGATCGGTGACGCGAAATTCCGTTACGAGGAACGGCCAAAACGCGACACCTGATCAGGCTGATCGTTTCTTCCGCAACAATATGTGAGGGCAATCACGGACATCGCCCGCGGGCGCGCGTAGCATTCCTGTTAGATCCAGGGACAGGAATCGCATTGATGCTGAGCAACGCGGGGACCAAATCGGCGGACCTAACCGATGCCCGGGAGACCACGCGCAGCGCCAGTTCCTTCGTGTCTCGAAAGGTCTGGTTACCGAAAGCGCTCTACGACGCACTTCCCTACTTCTACCTCGTGTCGGGCGCCGCCGCCTTCCTCGCCACCGTGTACATAAGCAGCTGGCTCTGGCTACTCCCGCACTACCTCCTGTTCTCGGCCGCGTGTATACACCTCGGCGTGCTGATCCTGCGCCGCCGCCGGAGTCGGCCAAACCGGCAGGAAGTCGCGGAAGCCGATTCCGACTAATCTCTTGACACAACCAGCTCGCACGAAATCGGGTACTTAGGGTTGACCTGTTACGGACTGTGGGCAAGGATTGGCACGTGTTAATTCTGGATATTCCCGTGACAGAGCGTGGCAAAACGTCCGTTCAGAGGTTCCTTACCAGGGAGACAGCCCTCCTGCTCGGCTTCCTGTTTCTCGGTCTGGTGCTTCTGCCCGTCGCTATCTACCTGGTCGGGCAGGCCATCTTCGGTGATTACGGAGGCGGCAACTACGGCCATTTCTTCTCTGACTTGAGCAGCAGAATCCGGGCCGGTGATGCGTCCGCGTGGTTCCTGGTGCTCTCTCCGTATCTCGGCTGGCAGACTCTGCGACTGATTGCCCTTGGGTGGCGCCTTGCGGGCCGGCGGCCCCACCCGCAGAGGCAATAGACCCGGGGCTTTGCCGAAATGTGAGCGAGATCACACTGCGACAACGAATATTCGGTTATTAACGAAACATTAGAGCGGTTTATGTCAACGGGCCGTGTTTCACCTCGTGATCAGCAGTATAGTGTTCAGCGGGGGCTGTATTGGCAAATCGAGATCCGGACGGTATTACACAATCATGATCAGGCGTTTGATCAACTGGCTAAAAGGCGGCCCCGCCACCGAATTCGACGGGCCTGCGCCCCAGCGGCGCCGCGTCTCGGCACATGCCGCACTCCATGCAAGAGCCACCCCGGCTCCGTCACGCGAGCCGCGCATCGATATTGATGATCTCAGCGCTAAACTCGACGGGCGTATCGAGAACGTCGGTCCGGGCAAGAATGTTTTGGTGCGCGACGGCTATACCAACGACGATACAGGCGCTCGCGAAATGCTCAAACTGCTCGACGACACGCCGCTCGATCCCAGCGAACCGGTCGGCATCGACCCTTACAATTCGGGCGAGTTTGATCGATCAAGGCACTGGGACACACGCTTCCGAAACTGATTCCGCCCGATACTTATTGACCTGTCTCTCGTGTTAGTCTGCGCTCCGTCAGCATGTCTGGAGCGATCGAATGGGGCTGCGAGTTACTTTCGAACTCGGGGACGATGATCTCAAACACTTCCGCCTGATCATGCGGCAGGCCCGGACCACGGCCGCGCGTATTGCGCCAGAGGACATTGTGTCTGCGGCGGAGGATCTGCTTGCCACCATCGGACCGGAAGGCGCACCGGCTTTTGTCGCTGAGCGTCTGCAAAAGCTCCGCCTCCTCATCGACATGCTCTCGG
Source organism: Woeseiaceae bacterium (assembly GCA_041562415.1). GTDB lineage: Bacteria > Pseudomonadota > Gammaproteobacteria > Steroidobacterales > Woeseiaceae > UBA1847. Next base: position 4,021 of record JBFEXY010000114.1, on the reverse strand, counting down.
ACATCGAATGGCGCCTTCCAAAGCGGGAAGCCGACCGTGTATTGAGCGCCCTCGCCTATTTTGCCGAGCCGGAGGATCTCATCCCGGACGACATTCCCGGCCTGGGGTTTCTCGACGACGCCATTATGATCGAACTGATCTGCCGGGAACTGAGGCACGAGATCGAGGCATACCAGGATTTTCGTGACTACCGCCTGCGGATTCAACGCGACTCCGGCCGAAATACCCGCGTAAGCCGGGAAGATTGGCTGGAAAACCGCCGCAATGAGCTGCAGTCGCGGATGCGGCGCCGCAAACGCAAGGATCGTGCTGGCAAATCGAAGGGCCGGATCAGCCTGCTTCGCTAGTCTCTATCAGGGATAGTAGTACCAGGCGGTGGCCAACAACCCCAGCCACATCAGACCCTGCGCGGCAAATCTCGCTCGGTGCCCGATTAGCAGAGAATAGAAACTCGCGGCCGAAATTGCGGTCATACCGAGGAAGATCAGCATGCTGGTCAGGAGCGGCCGGAATTCGTGTTGCAGGCGAGGATGCTCGTCGCCGAGCAACAGGAACACGATCAACACCAGTGCCAGGCTGACGGTAATTGCCGCGCAGGACCCAAGCAGGATGCCGGTGATCATGGTGAGAGGACGCATGTTGGAGTTTCCGGAGCGGACTATAAATCGCTCAGAGCAAGATTTTATGCCAAATACGCCCTTGATCGAAGGGCCGCGGACATCTAGCCTAGCCTACAGAGCAGCTGTGAAACAATGTCAGCCGGATAATATGGAGATAGCCTTGAATAGATACGACAAGTGTCGCGCCCGCTGGATCGCCGGCGCATTGCTGAGCTTCCTGGCTCTGCCGCTGATGGCGACCACGACAATGGATGACGACAGGCTGCGCCCTGACCCGCGGCACGAGAGCGTTGGAGAACTGGTCACCGAATTCATTCAGAAGTCGCATTATTCGCATATTTCTGTCGATGACGAATTGTCATCTCGCGTAATGGACCGGTACATCGAGGCGCTGGACGGCAATCGGATGTATCTGCTCGAGGGCGACATCGAGTTTTTCGAGAATTACCGCTACCAGCTCGACGACATCGTCAGGAGCAAACCACTCGACCCCGTCTTCGAGATGTTCAGCATCTACCAGACGCGCGTCCGCGAGCGCCTCGACTTCGCGCTGGCGCAACTTGAATCGGAGCCGGACTTTACGGTGGACGAGGAGTACCAGTTCGACCGTTCGGAGGAACCCTGGGCAAAGAGTGAGGCGGAGCTGGACGAGATCTGGCGCAAGCGGGTGAAGAACGACGTGCTGCGGCTCGAACTGGCGGACAAGCCGTGGGAGGAGTCCCAGGATCTCTTGCGCAAGCGTTACACCCGCTACCTGAAGCGCATCGACCAGGTCAAGGCGGACGATGTGTTCGAGACGTTCATGAATGCGTTCGCCCACACGCTGGATCCGCATTCCAGCTACCTCTCGCCGCGTAACTCAGAGGAATATCGTATCCAGATGAGCCTGTCGTATTTCGGCATCGGCGCCTCGTTGCAGCTCGACGAAGACTACGTTCAGATCGTCAACATCATCCCCGGTGGCCCGGCCGCCATCGACGGCAAACTCAAGCCGAAAGACCGTATCACCGGCGTTGCGCAGGGACCCGAGGGAGATATGGTGGATGTCATAGGGTGGCGCCTGGACGATGTGGTCGACCTGATTCGCGGCCCTGCAAACACCGTGGTTCGGCTGCAGATCATTCCGGCGGGCGCCCTGCCCGGCGCGAGCGAGAAGACCATCGCGCTTACACGCGATCAGGTGAAACTCGAGGAGCAGGCAGCGAAGAGCGACCTCATCACAGTCCCGCGTGACGGCCGTGAATGGCGCATCGGGGTCATCGAGGTTCCGAGTTTCTACCGCGACTACCGCGCCATGAGCAGCGGGGACAAGGACTATACGAGCACGACCCGGGATGTGAAGCGCCTCATCGGCGAGCTCGAGGAAGACGGCATCGATGGCCTGATCCTGGATTTGCGCGGCAACGGGGGCGGCCACCTCACCGAAGCCACGGCACTCTCGGGCCTCTTCATCGACAACGGTCCCGTCGTCCAGCTGCGAAATTCCAGCGGGCGCATCAGCCGCCTCGACGACCCGGATCCCGTTGCGCGCGTCGCCTATAACGGTCCGTTGACCGTTCTCGTCGATCGATTCAGTGCATCAGCATCGGAGATTTTCGCCGCCGCGATCCAGGATTATGCTCGCGGCGTGATCATCGGCCAGCAGACCTTCGGCAAGGGGACCGTGCAGAATCTCTACTCGCTGGATCAGTATCTGAAGCCGGAAGCCGGGCCGGGCTACGGCCAATTGACGCTGACCATCGGCAAGTACTATCGCGTCACCGGGGAAAGCACACAGCATCGAGGGGTTGATCCGGACATCACACTGCCCTCGCTGATCGATGCCGAGCAGTTCGGCGAAAGTGTACGGGACAGTGCGCTGCCGTGGGATACCATCCAGACGACGCGATTCCGTGCCGGAGAGCCGCTGGACAGCACAATCGAGTCGCTGACGGCCAGCCAGGTAGAACGGGCCAAGACCGACCCGAACTTCCAGTACCTGGTGGACCGGACCCGCGATGCCGAAGAAGCAAGGCTGCGCAAGACAGTATCCCTGCACTACGAGCACCGTCTCACCGAGCGTGAAGAGGAATTGGCACGGGAACTCACTCGAGAGAACGAACGGCGCGCAGCGCTCGACCTGGAGCCGCTGGAGAGCCTCGAGGACCTCGATGAAGAGGACATCCCGGATGTGCTGCTCGACCAGGCCGCGGGCATTGCGACAGACCTCGCCGAAATGCGGGAATTGCAGCGGGTACCGGCGCAGACGGCCCAGAACCGGGGCTGATCGGGAGTTTGCGCTTGCCCCGTCAGGTGTTATACTCAACTATAACACCCGGCGGGCGGATTTCCGGAGGTGACCTTGACCCGCAAACAGGCACCACGACCTAGAGTGGCACCGAGCCAGCTGAGCGCGATCATCGTGCTTACGCTTTGTGCCTGGGTGCATCCCGCCCTCTCCGCAACCGGCGCCGATGCGCGTTGCGACCATTCGCGTTGCGACCATTCGATCGATACCCTTCCGATGTCTGCTGCCACCGATAGCAAGCTCGCAATGCGGGTGATCGATCACGGCAACAGTGCGGCGTTAGAGGGCAACGACATTCCCCTCGAAGCAGCGGTTACCGGCCCTGCCCTGGAGTCGCCCGACCGGCCCGGGGAAGCCCAGGTTGATATTATGCTACGACCGATTTCCGACGACGCGCAGCTACCGCAGTCGCGCTTGTCGGAACCGGATGAGGTCGAAGTTGTAGGGACGCCGCTTGCGGTTGGCAGGACGAAAGCGATCGACACGAACCAGACGGACGTCGCTGCCGAGTTACCTGGCTTTTCCGCGGATGAGCTGCTGCGCTACCGCCAGCAGATGTTCCGCAAGGATATCTGAACCGCGTCCAGTCCGATTGTCAGCGGCTCAGGACGTTCGCTAGCCCCCAATAGTTGTCACCGGCCAGATTAACGTCTGTTTTGGTGACGACGCCGTTTGCATTGAGCGCGAACGCCGTCGCTACGGTACTGGCTAGCGGCACGGCATCTTCATCGCCCTCGAAGGCAGCATCCTCCGCAATAAGTGCGGCGCGACGCTTCAGCATGTCCACATAGTCACTCGCTTTTTCCATCGACTCAACGTGCGCGGCGATACGCTCGAGCAACAGGTCGCAATCCCGCTTGTTGCCGTAATTGATCGCGCCGACACTCTTCTCGCTGGATTCCTTGACCAGTGCAACGAGATCGCGGTCCTTGAATTGCAGGTACAGGTGCTGCGCGTAAGCAATGATCATGAAGTTGATCGACCGTTTCTCCGGGATACTCAGACCCGGCGGATCCGGACGCCCCGCCTCTTCAATCGACTGCAGCTTTTCCAGCAAGCCTTGTTCATCTTTCCTGGCGGCATCCAGTTTGGCACCGAGTTCCGCAAGCTCGCT
>JBFEXY010000113.1:0-7416 GCA_041562415.1 Woeseiaceae bacterium | reverse complement strand
TGTCTCACGGAAGTTTTCGAGCAACCAGCGATCGTCTTCGCCTATCCCCGCGTTTTCCGCACGCGCGATGGAAACCAGTTTGTTGGCGTCATCGAAGCGGAAGACGTAGAGCCTGCCGAAATCGAATTCCGTGTTGACCCGTTCGAGGTGCAGATACACCGGACCGTCCTTGACCCACGTTTCTTTGCCGAGTCGGTCGTCGTCCTCACCGTAACGCGCTTCGGCACGCATATTGCGAGCGTAGTAGTCCAGTTCAGGACCAATGAACTCCCCGAGCAGCGCGGTGATCACGAGCATCACGAATCCGGCGAACGCCACCATGCCCGCGAGCCTGCCGACCGACAAACCTGACGCTCGCATCACGATGACCTCGCTGTTCGCGGCAAGGCCGCCCAGGCCCAGCAGTGAACCGATCAGCGCAGAGACGGGAAACATCTGAAACGCGAGATTGGGCAGCCTGAGCGCCGCATACAGAATCGCTTGCGGCGTCTTGTAATCGGCCTTTACGTCTTCCAGTTCCGCAATGAACTCGAACAGTCCGGCCAGCGCAAGCAGCACCACGAGCACGAGAGCGGTACTCGTAAGTATCGTGCGCATCAGGTACTGGCTCAGTATGCCGGTCATCGGAACAGCCGCCGGTGCAACTGATTCTGCACAGCCAGCATCGCCAGCGCCGCGAGCAGGACCAGGCCGTGCACCCACCAGAGTCCCAACGAGGGATCGACCTCGCCTTTCTCGACCCAGGCCTTCGCGGCACTCAGCAGGTTGAAATAGATGATGAATACCAGCAGCCCGACTGCAAGTCGGCCGTATCGTCCTGAACGCGGCTGGCTGCGTGAGAGCGGCACCGCGAAAATCGCGAGAATAATTGTCGAAAGCGGCACACCGATCCGCCATTGCAGTTCCGCTCGATGCAATGGGTCGGTCGAGCGCATTAGCGTGCCAACCAGCATCTCGCGCGGCTCCGGCTCCGGTGGTTCGAGGCTTGGCAGGCGGTACGGGATGCCGTGCTCAGCAAATTCGACGACACGGAATTGCGGCGTTCCCGGCACCCCTTCGTAACGACGACCGTTGTGAAGGACCAGGAAACGGATGTCTGGATCGTCCGACTCCACCTGCTCACCGCGCTCTGCAACCACGACCTCGACGATGTTCGCTTCACCGCTGTCGTCCTCGACAAAGCGCTGCAGGAAAACATTCTCCATGAAGCCGTCGGCAGTGACCCGCTCACCATATACGACCGCCCTGCCAGGTCCGAATACGGTAAAACGGCCTGGTTCGATGCTGGCGAGATCCGCCTCGCGGCGTGCCTCCGCGCCGATTCGCTCCACGGTTTGCAGAGCACGCGGGCCGAGATCGATCGCAAGCCACGCAACTCCGAGCACGAGCGGCACGGTCAGCCACACCAACGGACGATACACGCCGGAGGGTCCGACCCGACAAGCCATCATTGCCGGCATTTCGCTGTCGCGATACAGCCTCCCGAGAGCCAGCATAATGGACAGGAACAGGCCAATCGGAACCAGCACGGTCAGGTATTGCACAGCGGAAAGCCCGATCACGTCCATCGCTGCGCCTTTCGGCAATTTACCTTTCGCGACCTCGCCGAGGACCCGGGCGAACTGGTTCGTCAGCAGAATCATCAGCAGCACGAGCGTAACCGCGAGCCAGGTCGTCGCGATTTCCCGAAATATGTACCTGTCGAGGATGCGCAGCATCGATGTCAATGATTTCCTTAACGGTTTTCGGCCGAATCAGTTAGACTACCGCTTTTATTTTGCGCGGGACAGCCCTGAATTCCATGGACTATTTTACGACCACCAGCAACGCCGCCGAACGAGCATCCGACTGCGTAATCGTTGGTGTTTACGACCGCGGCAAACTGAGTGCAGGCGCCACCGAGATTGATGTTGCAAGCAATGGCGAACTGCGGCACCTGGTCAAGAGCGGCGACGTATCGTCAAAGCTCGGGCGCTGTGTCCTGTTGACCCGACTTAACGGCGTCAAGGCCGCGCGTGTCGCTGTTGTGGGGCTCGGCAAAGCGAGCGAGTTCAACTCCCGCGGCTTTTGCCGTGCCGTGGCTGCAGCCATCGGCTCCGTTTCCGACAGCAAGTGCAAAGACGTACTCAACACACTGACGCTCGAGGGCGTCGGCAATACCGGCGCGTATTACCTCGCGCGGCAGACAGTGCAGACGATCGGCGACGTTCTGTATCGCTTCACGCAGATGAAGAGCAAGCGAAAGAACGCGGCTATGCCGCTCAAGAAGATCGGGTTATCGGTAGCAAGCCGCGGCGATGCCGCCAAAGCGATGCTGGGCGCAAAACACGGCGATGCAATCGTTGAAGGCATGTCGCTCGCGAAAGACCTCGGTAATCTGCCACCCAATGTCTGTACACCTACCTACCTCGCACGCACCGCACAGAAGCTCGCGAAAGGCAATGGCAAGCTGACGACCCGCATCATCAACGAATCCGACATGAAGCGGCTTGGAATGCACTCGCTGCTGTCGGTCACCGCGGGCACCAGCGAACCCGCCAAGCTAATCGTCATGCAGTACAGGAATGGCGGCAAATCGAACCCCATCGTGCTGGTCGGCAAGGGCGTAACCTTCGACTCGGGCGGTATTTCGCTGAAGCCCGGCCCGGCCATGGACGAAATGAAATACGACATGTGCGGCGCTGCCACCGTTATCGGCACAATGGCGACGGTTGCTGCGCTGAAGCTACCTGTCAATCTCAACGTCGTAGTGCCGGCGGTCGAGAACCTGCCAGGCAGCAACGCCACCGTCCCTGGAGACATCGTCAAGAGCATGTCCGGGCAGACAATCGAAATCCTGAACACGGATGCCGAGGGACGCCTGATACTGTGCGACGCTCTGACATATTCGCGCCGATTCAAACCGGATACGATAATCGACGTGGCAACGCTTACCGGGGCATGCGTCATCGCGCTCGGCAATCATCACACCGGCTTGATGAGTTACGACGATGCACTCGCGGATGAAATCGTCAACTCCGGCGTCAATGCGTCCGACCGCGCCTGGCGGCTGCCGCTTTCGGAAGACTACGCAGAGCAACTCAAGAGTAATTTTGCCGATTTCGCGAATGTCGGCGGCCGTGACGGCGGCGCCATAACCGCGGGTTGTTTCCTCGGCAAGTTCACGGACGGCCTGAAATGGGCGCACCTCGACATCGCCGGCACTGCCTGGAAGTCCGGTCAGAAGAAGGGCGCAACGGGTCGGCCGGTACCGATGTTGTCGGAATTCGTCCTGTCCCGTTGTAAAGCCCTGCCCTGACTCAGCCATGGCGCGCGTCGACTTCTATGTCCTGAGTCAGTCGGGCGAACAGGCGCGACATCTGTATGCATGCCGCCTCGCCGAAAAAGCCTACAAACTCGAGCACACTGTGCACATCCACACTGGCGACGAAGCGACGGCCAGCCGCCTGGACGAGCTCCTCTGGACGTTTCGTGACGGCAGCTTCGTGCCGCACAACCTGGTTCGCACGGGCGTCGAGGCTTCCGAAGCGCCGGTATCCGTAGGTTGCGATCCGGGATACGCCGGCTCCCGCGACCTGCTCATCAATCTCGACGACGCTATCCCGACCTGCGCCGGTGCTTTTCCGCGGATTGCGGAACTTGTAACCTCCGACGAAGACAGCAAGCAGAAAAGCCGCAGGCGCTTCGTCACTTATCGTGACGAGGGCCACGAACTCGAAACGCACAACGTCTGATTTCCGCGACCGAGCGCTTACAACGAATGGACAAGTCCTACCAACCGAACGAAATCGAAGAACGCATCTACGCCCGTTGGGAGGAAGCCGGCTATTTTGCACCGCGCGGCGACGGCGAGCCCTACTGCATTATGATCCCGCCGCCAAACGTGACCGGGACCCTGCACATGGGGCACGCCTTCCAGGACACGATCATGGATGCCCTGACACGCTACAAGCGCATGCTGGGATGCAAGGCGCTGTGGCAGCCGGGTATGGACCACGCCGGTATCGCCACGCAAATGGTCGTGGAGCGACTACTGAACTCCGAGGGAACGTCGCGGCGCGAACTGGGGCGCAAAAAGTTCGTCGAGCGTGTCTGGCAATGGAAGGAACAATCTGGCGGCCAGATCGCGAACCAGCTGCGCCGCCTGGGTGGGTCGGTGGACTGGAGCCGCGACCGATTCACCATGGACGAGGGGCTGTCGCGTGCCGTCACCGAGGTGTTCGTCAGCCTTTACGACGAGGGGCTAATCTACCGCGGCAAGCGTCTCGTTAACTGGGACCCGGTCCTGCACACGGCACTCTCCGACCTGGAGGTGCTGTCGGCCGACGAGGAAGGCCAGCTGTGGCATTTCCGGTACCCGCTCGCATCGGGCGAAGGTCACCTGGTCGTGGCGACCACGCGACCCGAGACGATGCTCGGCGACAGCGCGGTTGCCGTGCACCCGGACGATGATCGATACCGTGACCTGGTCGGCGAGGAAGTCGTGCTGCCTATCGTCGGCCGTCGTATTCCGATCATTGCCGACGACTACGTCGACCCGGAATTCGGCACCGGTTGCGTGAAGATAACGCCCGCACACGACTTCAACGACTACGACATCGGCAAGCGCCACGACCTGCCGATGTACAACGTGCTGACCGACGATGCTGCGATGAATGACGAAGTGCCGCAAGCTTACCGCGGCCTGGACCGTTTCGAGGCTCGCAGGAAGATCGTCGCGGAGTTCGAATCGCTCGGCCTGCTCGAAAAGATAGAGGACTACACGGTCAAGATCCCGCGCGGTGATCGCTCGCACGCGGTCGTCGAGCCCTACCTGACCGACCAGTGGTACGTAAGCATCAAGCCGCTGGCCGAACCGGCGATCGCGGCAGTCGAAAGCGGCGACATCCGCTTCGTCCCGGAAAACTGGTCGAAGACTTACTTCGAGTGGATGTACAACATCCAGGACTGGTGTATCAGCCGGCAGCTTTGGTGGGGCCACCGAATCCCCGCATGGTATGACGAGGATGGCAACATCTACGTCGGACGATCCGAAGCCGCGGTACGTGATAAATACGGTGTCGGCAGTGACGTAGCGCTGCGCCAGGACGAAGACGTGCTCGACACCTGGTTCTCGTCGGCTTTGTGGCCTTTCAGCACGCTGGGTTGGCCGGAAAAGAACGAGGCGCTGGACGATTTCTACCCCGGCAGCGTGCTGGTAACCGGCTTCGATATCATCTTCTTCTGGGTTGCACGCATGATCATGATGGGCCTCAAGTTCATGGGCGACGTGCCGTTCCGCGAGGTCTACATCCATGGGCTGATTCGCGACCAGGACGGCCAGAAGATGTCGAAGTCGAAAGGCAACGTGCTTGATCCGCTCGACCTGATCGACGGCGTAGACCTGGACACACTGCTCGAGAAGCGCACTACCGGGCTGATGCAGGAACACCTGAAACCGCAGATCGAGAAAATCACCCGCAAGCAATTCCCGGACGGAATCGACCAGTACGGCGCGGACGCGCTGCGCTTCACGTTTGCCTCCCTCGCAACGACGGGGCGCGACATACGCTTCGACCTGGGGCGTATCGAGGGCTACAAGAACTTCTGCAACAAGCTTTGGAACGCCGCGCGCTACGTACTCATGAACACTGAAGAACTCGCCGAAGGCGACGTTGAACTGAGTTCGGCAGATCGTTGGATCCGTGCGCGATTCGACGAGACCGTCGTGCAAGTTCACAGGAATTTCGACGGGTACCGGCTTGATCTCGTAGCCCAGGCCATCTACGAGTTCACCTGGCACGAATTCTGCGACTGGTACCTTGAGCTGTCGAAGCCCGTGTTGCAGTCGGAAACGTCTACGGCAGCCGCGAAGCTCGGCACGCGCAGAACGCTGGTAGAAATACTCGAAGGCCTGCTAAGACTGCTGCACCCGATCATGCCGTTTGTTACCGAAGAGATCTGGCAACAGGTTGCGCCGCGCGCCGGCATTGATGGACCGACCATCATGCTGCAGCCCTACCCACAGCCCGCCACCGGCGAAGCCGATGGCAAGGCCGTCGCCGATATTGAATGGCTGAAGAAGTTCATCCTCGGCGTGCGGCAGATCCGCGGAGAAATGGACATCCCACCGGGGAAACCACTTCCGGTTATCCTGGAGAATGCGTCCGACGCCGATGAGCGTCGCGCGAATGAACATGCCTCGCTGCTGCAGCGCGTGGGCCGGGTCGAATCGGTCACATTGCTCGCTGACGGGGAAGAGCCGCCGGCCGCCGCCACTGCACTGATCGATGAGTTAAGGCTACTCGTGCCGATGAAAGGCATGATCGACGTCGATGCCGAACGGACGCGGCTCGGCAAGCAGCTGGACAAGGTGCAGGCGGACCTCGCTCGCGCCCGCTCCAAGCTCGACAACCCGAATTTCGTGAACAATGCACCCGCGGATGTGGTCACACAGGAAAAGCAGCGTGCGGCCGACTTCGAGCGGCAGATCGCGCAATTGAGTGAGCAGCTCGAAAAACTCGACGAACTCGGCTGACGCCCCGGGGTTTCTGAGGACTGCATCACACTCTGAACCGCCGGTAAGTGCAAAAGACGGGCGGTTTGGCGACGATAGTGGTGACATAATCGGTAGATCACGCCGGTTAGCCCTACGCAGGAAGCAGCATATGCACGGCGGAAGCCCGCTGGAAAAGATACCGCTCGGCAAAGACGCAGGCCGTCAGGCTCTGGAGCGCGCGCGTGCCTCTCTGGGCAGGATCATCCTGGACAAGGACGAGCAGATCGCGCTCGCACTCGCCTGCCTGCTTGCCCGCGGCCACCTGCTGATCGAGGACCTCCCCGGTCTCGGCAAGACGACGCTTGCACAGGCACTGGCGAAAGTTCTCGGCCTGAGCTACCGACGTATTCAGTTCACCAGCGACCTGTTGCCCGCCGATATCGTGGGTGTGTCCGTCTTCAGGAGAGAGTCCGGACAGTTCGAATTCCAGCCCGGCCCGATATTTTCGCAGCTTGTACTCGCCGATGAAGTCAATCGCGCGACCCCGAAGGCGCAGAGTGCGCTGCTCGAAGCCATGGAAGAGCAACAGGTATCGGTTGACGGCAATACGCGCGCACTGCCCGCCCCTTTCTTCGTAGTTGCAACGCAAAACCCGGCGGACCAGATAGGCACCTTCCCGTTACCGGAATCGCAGCTCGACCGGTTCCTGATGCGTCTCGCCCTCGGCTATCCGAATGCAGAAAACGAACGGGAGCTCATCACCGGTGAGGACCGCCGCAGCATGCTCGAAAGCGTAGCACCCGAGATGACACCCGAGGCCCTGACAACGCTGCAGCAGGATGCCGCCAGGGTTCACATGAGCGAGCACCTCGTCGACTACATCCAGGAGCTGGTGCGCCAGACTCGGGAATCGCCGGATATCGAAATCGGCTTGTCGC
>JBFEXY010000112.1:0-7443 GCA_041562415.1 Woeseiaceae bacterium | reverse complement strand
GGTTCCTCTCCTGATCCCACCCCTCCAAAATGACAACGGCCCCCACAAGGGGGGCCGTTCTTCATTTTGGTAGCGGGGGCAGGATTTGCCTTCGGCGCTCCGCGCCTCAGTTGCTCTTGCCGCTGGTCGCGACGCACGCGTCGCTGCGGCTGCGAGTGAACCTGCTTCCTCACAGGTTCAAACATCTTCCCATTGCCAAAAATGAAAAGGCCGACCCTCTTCGAGGGCCGGCCCATTTCATTTTGGTAGCGGGGGCAGGATTTGAACCTGCGACCTTCGGGTTATGAGCCCGACGAGCTGCCAGACTGCTCCACCCCGCATCAGCAGGGGCAGGATACTACGCAGATGACACTGTTATTACAACCCGGGTTTGCCGAAGTTCGGATTCCCTGCCCAAGATGCCGGAAAAACGAAGTAATTATTGAGAAAATCTCTATAAATTACTGATAATACTTAGGATATAGAGTCCAGTCTCGATGGGATGGAGTCACTGTCCTCCCAAAACGGCCAGGCAGAGCGCCCATAGCCAGCCCGGCGCAATGCCGAGCGCCAGTACCGCGACGCCGTTCAGGCTCATTACAAGGCGCGTATCAGTTTTTGCCTGCAACACCGACAGGTCCTCCGGCTCCTCGAAATACATGTACCAGACCACCTTCAGGTAGTAATACAGGCCTGGGACAGACGCCAGCATCATCAGGACAGCAAGTCCCGTGTAACCGCTGCCGAGGACAGCGCTGATGGCGTTCAGCTTTCCGAAAAAGCCGATAAACGGGGGTATACCCGCAAGGCTCAGCATCAGGAACATCATCATCAGCGCGAACCATGGGCTGCGCGCGTTCAGACCCTTGAAGTCCACCAGGGATTCCGCCTCGAAGCCCCTCCGGCTCAGCACGATCACCATACCGAATGCACCGGCGGCCGCGACAACGTAGGTCAGCGTGTAGAACATTGCCGCCGCGTAGCCCTCCTCCGTGCCGCAGTAAATGGCGAGCAGGATGAAGCCCACGTGCGCAATCGTCGAGTACGCCAACATGCGCTTGATGTTGGTCTGCGCGATGGCGACGATATTCCCGAGCAGCAGCGACAACACGGCGATCACCATGATCATGCCGCTCCAGACCTCGTGTAGATCACCGAGCGCATCGACCAGGATGCGGATCGTCAGCGCAAAAGCGGCAATCTTGGGTGCCGAAGCTATGTACAACGTGACAGGCGAGCGTGCTCCGTGGTACACATCCGGCAACCACATGTGGAACGGCACCGCACCGAACTTGAAACCGATGCCAACGATGATGAAGGCGATTCCGAACCAGAGCGGCAGGCTGTTCAGCGCCGGATCCCTCGTGAGCACGGCCGCAATCTCGTTGAACTGGATACTGCCGGTCACGCCGTAGACCCAGGAGATCCCATACAGCAGCGCCCCCGACGCGATCGCGCCGAGCACGAAGTATTTCATGGCAGACTCGGCCGAGGTCTCGTTATTGCGGTCGAACGCAACCAGCGCATACTGCGAAAGCGCCAGTGTCTCGAGACCGAGATACATCGTGAGAAGGCTGTTTGCCGAGATCATAATCATCATGCCCAGCAGCCCGAAAAGACCAAGGATGTAGAACTCGCCCTTGTGCAGGTCATTGGCGCGCAGGTAGTCGCGCGCGTACATGAATGCGATAGCAACGAACCCCGTGACGGAGATCTTGAGGACCTGTGACAATCCGTCACTGACATAGCTGCCGCTGAAAACCTCAATTCGGCCGCCGGGTGCCGTGGCCAACAGCACCCACAGCGTGGCGCCGAGGCTCGCCAGCGTCATCCAGTAGGTCAGAATTCGCCGTTCGTTGGGCACGAACAGGTCGGCGACGAGTACAACGCAGATCAGACCAATCAAGGTCATTTCCGGCGCGGCGCTTATGTAGCTCATCCAGTCCATAATCTCTGTCGTCAGAACTTCGTCTGCCCGGCCTGTTCAACAAGGTGCGTGATCGTCACTTCCATCATGTCGATCAGCGGCGCCGGCCAAAGGCCTACCAGCAGTACCGCGATGGCCAGGACACCGAGCACGAGAAATTCCCGCTGGTTCAGGTCCTCGAGCGCCGCAACATTGTCATTGGCAACCTCGCCATAGATCACACGTTTGATCATCCACAGCGTGTATGCGGCACCAAGTATGAGGGTTGTGGCAGCAAAGAACGCAAACCACGGGTTCGCCTTGAAGCTCGCAATGATCACCATGAACTCACCGACGAACCCGGAGGTACCCGGTAAGCCGGCGTTCGCCATCGCAAAAAGCACCATGAACGCCGCGAACACCGGCATGGTATTCGCCACACCGCCGTAATCCGATATCTGCCGGCTATGGACGCGGTCGTACAGCACGCCAACGCACAGGAACATGGCACCGGAGATCAGCCCGTGCGATACCATCTGGACCATTCCGCCCTGCACGCCCAGCACCGCCCCGCTGCCGCCCGCCATGTGCCAGACAATGAAGAAGCCCAGCGTCACGAAGCCCATGTGCGCAATCGACGAATACGCGATCAGCTTCTTCATGTCTTTCTGCATCAGCGCAACGAAGCCGATGTAGACAACGGCGATCAGGGAAAGCGCGATCATCATACCCGCGAAATACTTGCTGCCATCCGGGACAATCGGCAATGACAGACGCACGAAACCGTAGCCGCCCATCTTCAGCATGATCGCCGCCAGGATCACGGATCCGCCTGTCGGGGCCTCGACGTGCGCATCCGGCAGCCAGGTGTGCACAGGCCACATCGGCACCTTGACCGCAAAAGCCAGCAGGAAGGCAATGAAGATCAGTTTTTGTGCCGTCATGCCGAGCGGGGTCTCCATCCAGCCGAACAGGTCGAAGCTCCCGGTGACGCGATACAGGTAAATGAATGCCACCAGCATCAGCACCGAGCCGAGGAAGGTGTACAGGAAGAACTTCAGCGTCGCGTAAACGCGCCGTTCGCCGCCCCACACGCCGATGATGAGAAACATCGGCACGAGCATCGCTTCCCAGAAAACGTAGAACAGCAGGCCATCGAGCGCCGAGAACACGCCGTTCATGAGCCCTTCCAGGATCAGGAAGGCCGCAAAATACTGGGCCGGGCGTGTCTTGATGACATCCCAGCCGGCGATTACAACGAGCGGCGTGATGAACGTCGTCAGCAGGATGAGTGGGGCCGAGAGTCCGTCTACGCCGAGGTAGTACCAGACGTCGATCGCATCCACCCACGGCGTTCGCTCGACGAACTGCATCGCGGCAGTCGTGGTATCGAAACCCGTGTACAAGCCGATGCTGAGGACAAAAGTCAGCACCGAGACCGCGAGCGCGGTCCAGCGCATGGCGCCGGCGCGCGCCGATGCCGCATCGTTGTCATCGCCCATGGCGAGCAGGACAACCCCGCCCGCGATGGGCAGCCAGATCAGGATACTGAGCAGATAGTCAGACATCGTCGTCAGTGCCCTTGCCCTAGCGGAACCAGATCAGCCAGCCGAGGAACATCGTCAACCCGACAATCATCGCGAAGGCATAGGTATAGAGATAGCCGCTCTGCAGCTGGCGCATCACGCCTGCGAGTTTCGCCACAGAGGTTGCCGTGCCGTTGACCAGCACGCCGTCGATCAGGAATTGGTCGCCACGTTTCCACAATGCTGTGCCGATGCTGCGGCCCCAGGCGGCGAAGCCCTTGATGTACAGGTCGTCGAAGTAATACTTGCGGTCCAGCAGGTTGTAGAGCCCTTCGACCTTCGCCTTGATTGTCGCCGGCAGGTCGGGCCGCAGCAGGTAGAAGTACACCGCCGTCGCGAGGCCGGCCATCGCGAGCCAGAACACGGGCGTCTGCCATGCATGCGTGAGCAGCCCCATTGGCCCGTGCCAGTGCTCGCCCATCTGTGCCAGCACGTCGCGGCCGGGGTCGACGACGATCGCATCACCGAAGAAACCGCCGAACAGCACCGGCCCGACCGTGAACCAGCCGATGACGAGTGACGGAATCGCGAGCATCACGAGCGGCACCGTGACGACCCAGGGCGTCTCGTGCAGGTGCGAGCGCGTCTCCTTGTCCATTCGCTCTTCGCCATGGAACACGAGGAAGAACATGCGGAACGAGTACAGCGCCGTCACGAATACGCCGAGTAGCACGCTCAGGTAGGCAATCCAGTAGACGGCGCCCTCACCGTGCCAATGTGACTCCCTGACAGCCTCGATCAGCAAGTCCTTGGAAAAGAAACCAGCAGTGCCCGGGAAACCGATCAGTGCCAGCGAACCGATGAGCGACGTCCAGTAGGTGATCGGCATGTACTTGCGGATGCCACCCATCTTGCGGATGTCCTGCTCGTGGTGCATCGCGATGATCACGGAGCCGGCTGCGAGGAACAGCAGCGCCTTGAAGAAAGCGTGCGTCATGAGGTGGAAAATCGCGGCGCCATAGGCAGACGCGCCGAGCGCCACGGTCATGTAACCGAGCTGCGACAGCGTCGAATAGGCCACGACACGCTTGATGTCGTTCTGCACGATGCCGAGCAAGCCCATGAAAAATGCCGTAATCGCCCCGATGACGATTACAACCGCCAGCGCTGTCGTCGAGAACTCGTACAGCGGCGACATGCGCGCCACCATGAAGATGCCGGCCGTTACCATGGTTGCGGCATGAATGAGCGCCGAGATCGGCGTCGGGCCTTCCATCGAATCCGGCAGCCACACGTGCAGCGGCGCCTGTGCCGATTTGCCCATCGCCCCGATGAACAGCAGGATGCAGATCAAGGTCATCGCATTCCACGGAGTACCCGGGAACACCTCGATACTCTGCGCGGCAACATCCTCCGCCTGGCCGAACACGGTCACGTAGTCGAGGGAACCGGTAAACATTACGACAGCGGCGATGCCGAGGATGAAACCGAAATCGCCGACGCGATTGACAAGGAAAGCCTTCAGATTCGCGAAGATCGCCGTCTCGCGCTTGAACCAGAAGCCGATTAGCAGGTAAGACACGAGCCCAACCGCTTCCCAGCCGAAAAACAGCTGCAGGAAGTTGTTCGACATCACGAGCATCAGCATCGAGAACGTGAACAGCGAGATATAGCTAAAGAACCGCTGGTAGCCCGGGTCGTCGTGCATGTAGCCGATCGTGTAGACGTGCACCATCAGCGACACGAACGTTACGACGGACATCATCAGGACCGTCAGCCGGTCTACCAGGAAGCCGACCTCCATACGCAGCCCGTCGGTGACCGCCCAGGTATAGACGCCGATGTTCTCGGGCTCGGCGCCGCCCCAGTACATGCGGTACAGCACGTAGAAGGACAGTAGGCAGGACAGGCCCACGGCCCCGATCGTGATCGAGTGCGCACCCTTGCGGCCGATCTTGTGGCCGAACAGCCCGGCGACGATCGCCGCGAACAGCGGGGCCAGCACGATTGTCAGGTAGTAGGAATACATGTACCGCTAGCCCTTCATCCTGTTCAGTTCCTGCACGTTGATGGAGCGCCGTGTTCGGAAAAGTACGACGAGTATCGCGAGCCCGATCGCCGCTTCGGCCGCCGCGACCGTCAGGATGAAAAACACGAACACCTGCCCCGTCTCGTCGCCGAGGTAGCGCGAGAATGCGATGAAGTTGAAGTTCACCGCCAGGAGCATCAGTTCGATGCACATGAGCAGCAGGATCAGGTTGCGGCGATTGATGATGATGCCGGCGATGCTGAGCACGAACAGCATCGCAGACAAGGTCAGGTAATGCTGCAGCCCGATCATTGCTTCTTCTCCGCGTCCATCTTGACGATGCGGATGCGGTCCTTCGCGCGAACGGCGACCTGCTTGCCGATGTCCTGCACCTTGAGCCCCGGCCGCTTGCGCATCGTCAGCGTGATTGCGGCGACGATCGCGAGCAGCAGGATGACCGCGGCGATCTCGAAGGCGTAGACGTGCTCGGTATACAGCACGGCACCAAGCGCCTTGGTGTTGTCGTAGCCCTCGGGATTGGGCGCGAACGACGACGACACCTGCACTTCCTGGCTGCGGAGCCAGATCAGCTGAATCAGCTCGATGACCATGATCAAGGCGATGGCGATGGCCAGCGGCGCGTAACGGGTCAGCCCGCGTTTCACGGCCTCGACGTTCACCTCGAGCATCATGATGACGAACAGGAACAGCACCATGACGGCGCCGACGTAGACCAGCACCAGCACGATCGCAAGGAACTCGGCTTCGGCCATTAGCCAGAGGATCGCGGCGTTGAAGAAAGTCAGCACGAGGAACATCACCGAGTGCACCGGGTTCTTTGCGAACACGACGCCCAGTGCGGCGCCGATCATGACCGCGGAGAAGAGATAGAACAGCATGGCCTCGAATATCATCGCTCGTCCTACCGGTACGGGGCGTCCGCCGCTTTGTCCGCCGAGATCATGGCGTCGTATTTATCCCCGACCGCAAGCAGCTTGTCCTTGGTCATGATGTTCTGTCCCGGCGCCTCCATGTGGTACTCGTGGATGCGTGTCTCCACGATCGCGTCTACGGGGCATGCCTCCTCACAGAACCCGCAGTAAATGCACTTGAACAGGTCGATGTCGTAGCGCGTCGTGCGCCGCGTACCGTCGTCGCTCACGTCGGACTCGATCGTGATGGCAAGCGCCGGGCAGACAGCCTCGCAGAGCTTGCAGGCGATGCAGCGCTCTTCACCGTTAGGGTAGCGGCGCAGTGCATGCAGGCCGCGGAAACGGTGCGACTGCGGCGTCTTTTCCTCGGGATACGAGAGCGTCACACTCCTTCTGAAGAAGTTGCGAAGCGTGACCGATAAACCGCGCAGCAGCTCCCACAGCGCAAACGTCTTGACGTAGCTCATTGCTCTGTTCATAACGCGCCGCCCTCGCTCATCCTGCCAATCCCGACCAGGGTCCGACTCTCATCCATGCCATCACGCCTTCAACCGCGATCCATACGATCGTGACAGGGATGAATACTTTCCACCCGAGCCGCATGATCTGGTCGTAGCGGTAGCGCGGAAAGGTCGCGCGCAACCAGAAGAAGGTGTACATAAACAGACAGATCTTGGCGAACAACCAGAAGAAACTGCCCTCACGCAGGAATGAATCGCCGAGGAACGTCCAGCCCTCGAACGGCGACGCCCAGCCCCCGAAAAAGAAGATTGACGTCAGCGCCGCGATCAGCACCATGTTGGCGTACTCGGCGAGGAAAAAGAGCGCGAACGCGACGCCCGAGTATTCGACATGGAAGCCGGCCACGATCTCCGACTCGCCTTCGGCGACGTCGAATGGCGCACGATTGGTCTCCGCCACGCCCGATATCCAGTAGACGAGGAATAGCGGGAACAGCGGCACCAGGAACCAGTTGGACAGGCCGCCGGACTGCGCTTCCACGATGTCGCCGAGATTCAGGCTGCCACCGGCCATGAGGACGCCGACGAGCGCGAAGCCCATGGCGATCTC
>JBFEXY010000111.1:0-7455 GCA_041562415.1 Woeseiaceae bacterium | reverse complement strand
GGCGCCCCACGCGATACCGTAGCGGGCATTGTTCAGGCAGCCCATCGGGCCCTTCAGCCCCACCGTATTCGGGAGCAGGTTCTCCTCCGGCACGAACACGCTGTCCATGACGATTTCGCCCGTTATCGACGTGCGCAGCGACAGCTTTCCTTCGATTTTCGGCGCGCTCAGCCCTTCCATGCCCTTGTCGAGTATGAACCCGCGAACACGGCCGTCCTCGTTTTTCGCCCAGACGACGAAAACGTCCGCGATCGGTGAATTCGATATCCACATCTTGGTCCCGGTCAGCTCGTAGCCACCGTCGACCTTGCGGGCACGTGACTTCATGCCGCCCGGGTCAGACCCATAGTCGGGTTCCGTCAGGCCGAAGCAGCCGATCAGCTCTCCGGTTGCCAGTTTCGGCAGGTATTTCTCGCGTTGCGCCTCGTTACCATAGGCGTAGATGGGATACATCACGAGACTCGACTGCACGCTCAGCATCGAGCGGTAACCCGAATCGACCCGCTCGACTTCCCTGGCGATCAGGCCATAGCTGACGTAGCCGAGCCCGGAGCAGCCGTAACCCTCGATCGTCGGCCCGAGCAGTCCCAGCTCGCCCATCTCCCGGAAAATTGCCGGATCGGTTTTTTCGTCGCGATAGGCTTCCTGCACCCTTGGCGCCAACTGGTCCTGCGCATACTGTCTCGCGGTGTCCATAACCAGGCGCTCGTCGTCAGTGAGCTGCTGCTCGAGCCGGAAGGGATCCTCCCAGTTGAAGGATGCCCACGATGTGGCGGGATTCGACTTGCTATTCGGACTCTCTGCCTTTGCTGCGGTACTCATGATAGCTCCTGGCTGTGGATGCCCATTATAAGGCTGTGCGGGCGGCCGCGGGGAGGGGGATTCTGGTTCAGTGTCGCTACGCGGAGAAGGCCGAAAGGCATGAATTCACCGTTTCGATCTCGTCTCTCGACGTATAGATATGCGGAGACAGCCGCATGCCGGTGTGCCGGCTATCAAAATGCACGCCGGCTGCTGCCAGGGCATCGGTAACCGCCGACTGCCGTTCGCCAAAATCGAGGACCACGGTGCCGCCGCGTCTTGAGGCGCGCGAGGGTGAAAACAGGTACTTCCTCGGGACCTTGTCGATAATAGCTTGCGTGAGTTCGAGGCTGTGTGCCCGAATGCGCTCGATTCCGATCTGGTTGATGGTCTCGAGGCTGTTTGCGGCGACGGTGTAGGGCAGTACTGCCGGCGTGCCGCCCCAGAATCGCAGCGCGCTGTCCGCATAACGAAAATGATGGATATCGAATTCGAACGGGTCGGCATGCGAGAACCAGCCCACGTCGGTCGGCTGGCATTCGGTAAGCACGCGATCGTTCACCCAGAGGAAGCCCGCACCAGGCCCGCCGCAGAGGAACTTGACGCAGGATCCCACGACGAAGTCAGCATTCCAGAGGTTGACGTCGATCGGCACGACACCGGCAGACTGGGCGACGTCGACCACGGTCATTACTTCGCGATCCCGCGCGAGTTCGCAAATGTCGCCGACGGGGACCTGGCGGCTCGTGTTCGAATGCACGTGAGTGATCAGGACCAGACAGCAGTCGTCGCCAAGCGTGGATTCCCAGCAGTCCAGCGAAGCGAAATCGGCTGTGTCCGGAATGCAGCGCAGCCGGAAGCCCTCACTTCCGGCCATCGCCAGGACGAATCCCATCGACGGGAAATCCGCCTCGGTGTAAACGATGGTGTCGCGCCCGATGCGCCGGGGCAGGGCGTGTACGATCTTGGTCAGCGCACTCGACAGGTTGGCCTGCGGGCAAACATTTTCCGCATCGCTGTCCAGCAAGTCAGCGACCCCGCCGCGGAAACGGTCAACCTCGCTAAACCAGGCATCCCACGGTTCGGCAGCCCCTGTCTTCCAGGGCTCGAAGAAGCCGGCTCTCGCCGCGGTTTCCGCCGTAACGGGCGGCCGTCCCACGGAGTGGTTCAGGAGGTAGATGCCTTCCCCCAGCGCGAACTGTTCCCGATACATCGTGACCGCCTTAAGAACGCTTTTCGTCAGCTATTGCCCTTGCGAGGCGACCAAAATAAAGGAATGCAGCTCATCGTGCCATTGTTAGAATGCCGCATCCGGCTGCGGCCACCCGTACCCACATGGATAGCAATAGATGACCAGCAACACCGAGGCATTCGATCGCTGGATCCGCAACGACTTCAAGCAGATCAATACGGCACTCGAGGAGCTGTATTTTGCGCAGGAAGATCGCAACGACGTCGTGGGCGTGGGCGATGACATCAAGTCCCGGCTGCTCGAGGAGGGACGAAGCTACATCAAGGTGCTACTCGAAGAGGGCAACACTGACGAGGGCTTCGATAGTGGATTCGACCTGCTGGGCAACGTGGGCTTCTACATGGCGGCCTGCCGCCGGCACGAACTGACAAACCCGGCAAATGAGCGCAAGTCCCCCCTCGTGGAGGCTTCGGCCCTGGCCATGCAGCTCGGCGCGACACTCGGCATGATCCCGCGCTTTTCGTCAGCTCACCTCGAAACGCATAATCGCGCAGAGGACGGCGTTTACAAAAGTTTCACGTTCCTCGAAGACGAGCGCATATTCATCAATTACAACACCCGCGCCGTGTTCGCATACATCCGGGCGGCTGAAGCACTGCTGCATACGCTGCCGCTCGGCGTGTCGCACTCCGTGACCTTTGACCTGCTCGTCGCGGCGCGGGATGCGCTCGGGGACGTCAGCCGCTTCAACGACGAACTGTTCGAGAGGCTCGATATCGACAGGTTCTTCTATTGCGTGCGTCCCTACTACAAACCCCACAAGGTTGGCCTGCACGAATACCGCGGGGCGAATGCCGGAGACTTCGCGGGTATCAACGTGATCGACTTGCTACTCGGGCTTTGCCGGGCGGACGACCCGTATTATTCGCAGCTGCTGGTCGACAAATTCCTGTTCATGAGGCCCGAGGACCAGCTCGTGCTGCGTGACTGCATGCGGCGCAAGAGCCTTCTGGACAGCTTCCTCGAAAGTCTGGAAGTGAGCGGGGACAGTCCCTGGTTCAGCAAAAACGCGGCTGTCTTTCTGGAGGTGTGCGAGGCTCACGGACAGACCGCGATTCAGCACCATGAGAAACTCGTACACAAGTTCATCGAAAGACCGGCTGTAGGTGCGGGAGTCGAGGAGCGCGACGGGCTGACAGCGAGCGGCCCGCCGCTACCCGTGCTGCTGAAGTCCCTTCGCAAGCTGGCTGATCTACGTGCCGCCGCCGAGCGCGATGACATTCCATCGCGTTATCGCGATATGCAAAAGATTCGTGCAGCGCTTGGCTGATCAGCTGATGCGCTCATCGAGCGCGTCGCAGATGGTCTGCAGTATCTTCAGCCGTGCGTAGTGCTTGCTGTCCCCTTCGACCATTATCCACGGCGCGGCCCGCGTGCTCGTAAACTGCACCATGTCGTGGGCGGCAATCTCGTACTGATCCCATTGCTCACGGTTTCGCCAATCCTCGTCCGTGAGCTTCCAGTGCTTGTAAGGCGACTCCGCTCGTTCCTCGAAGCGCTTGAGCTGTTCGTCCTTGGATATGTGAAGCCAGAACTTGAGCAACAGGATGCCCCGGTTGACGATCTGGCTCTCGAAGTCGTTGATCTCGCCAAACGCCCGGCGCCACTCGTCCTCGGTGGCAAAACCTTCGGTGCGTTCGACGAGGACCCGGCCGTACCAGCTCCGGTCGAACACGGACACGTTGCCGGCTTTCGGCAGTTTGGACCAGAAACGCCACAGGTAGTGGTGTGCGCGCTCGATATCCGTCGGTGCGGCAAACTGGTAGATGCGATAGGTCCGGGCGTCGAGGCTCCAAACCGTGCGCCGGATCGCGCCACCTTTGCCGGCGGCGTCCGGTCCCTCGAAAACGAGCACCGTGGACTGACCCTGTTCGTGCGCCTTGCGGCCGAGTTCACCCAGTTTCGCCTGCAGTTTCTTTTTCTTCTTCGGGTACTTTCCGTCAGTAAACCTGACGGACAGGTCAAGGTTGTCAAAAATGGTCAGCGGCTGTAACGAATCCGCATGCCCGGTCTGGTGCGGTTCCGGCTTCCCGGGTGACGAGTTCGCCGGCGAGTTTTCGTGAATCGCAAGGTGCCGCTCCAGTTCCGCCCTGATCGTCTCGCCGACGCGCATGTGGCGGTAATAGGGGTCGACCCCTTCCACGATCGTCCAGGGTGCGGCCGCCCGGTTGGTGCGGGTAATGATCTTTTCGGCGGCGTCGATGAACTTGTCGTAGTGTTCGTGATTGCGCCAGTCGTTGTCCTTGACCTTATAACTCAGCATCGGATCTGCCGAGAGCGCCTCGAGCCGCTCTTTTTGCGCATCCCGGCTAAGGTGCATCCAGAACTTCAGGATCAGCGCGCCGTCGTCGGCCAGCGTGTTCTCGAAGCGAATGATCTCCGCAAGCCGGTCGTCGAACTCCGCATCGTCGATTTCGCCATAAACGCGCTGCAACAGCGGGCCGGAATAACGACCGCTCAGGTACACGCCCATGCGGCCCTTCGGCGGAATGTCACGCCAGTAACGCCAGAATCTCGGTCTCGCCTTTTCCTCCTCCGATGGCGGCTGATAACCGATAGCGCGAATCCAGCGCGGATCCATCCACTTATCCAGCATGTTCATCGTGGTGCCCTTGCCAGCACCATCGACGCCGGCAAAGTCGATGATGATCGGGAAGCGCGCCATTTCGAGCGCCTGGTACTGGAGTTTCAACAGGCTCGCGCGCAGCCCGAGTTCGCGTTTCTTGAATTCAGCTTTCGGAATGCTCTGTCCGAGTTCTGCGGTATCAAACAAGGTGCTTTACCGTAGGTTTCGATTTCGGTCTCATTGTGTTTGGATTATATAGGTGGATGTACTCTGAATGGGGAAAGAAGATTGCCTGAATACGTGAAGCGCGGGCCAGTTCTCGTGGCGCCCATGATGGACTGGACTGACCGGCACTGCCGCTATTTCCTGCGGCTGCTGAGTCCAGGTGCGCAGCTTTACACGGAGATGGTGACAGCGGCGGCAATTCATCATGGCGACCATGCGCAACTACTCGAATTTGACGTTTCGGAACACCCGGTTGCGCTGCAGGTCGGTGGCAGCGATCCCGGTCTGATGGCGGAGGCGGCGCGCAGGGGTGCCGAGTTCGGCTACGACGAGATCAATATCAACGTGGGTTGTCCGAGCGACCGAGTGCAGAGCGGCCAGTTCGGTGCATGTCTCATGGCTCGGCCGGAGGTGGTGGCCGATTGCCTGCGAGCCATGAGATCGGAAGTCGACACACCGGTAACGGTGAAGACACGCATCGGCATCGACGACGAGGACAGTTACGAATTCCTTAGACGATTCGTGGACATCCAGCGGGATGCGGGGTGCCGCAAGTTCATCGTGCATGCGAGGGTGGCGATCCTGGAAGGACTGAGCCCAAAAGAGAACCGTACCGTGCCGCCTCTGAGATACGAACGGGTCTTTCAACTCAAGAAGGACCTGCCGGAACTCGAGATTATTCTCAACGGCGGTATAGCGTCGGTGCAACAGGTCGAAGAGGTTCTGGAGCACGTAGACGGTGTGATGATCGGTCGGCAGGCCTACCACGATCCGTATCTACTCGCGAAGCTTGAGCGACGTTTCAATCCCGGCTGGAGCCCGCCCGACCGCCACAGCATCGTCTTGCGAATGATCCCGTACATAGAGAGAGAACTGGCTCGCGGCGAACGTCTCGGCCGGATTACGCGGCACATGCTGGGCCTTTTCACCGGACAGCCCGGCGCACGGTCGTGGCGTCGATATATCAGCGAGAATGCATTCAAGGATGACGCCGGGCCCGAAGTGCTGATCGACGCACTCGATAAGATGCCGGTTGCCGCTTAAGTCCGTTACAATGACCAACCTTTTCAACTCGCGAGCGTACTATTCCCGATGAGCGTCAAGCCCAAGAAGAATCGACCGTCGATGGCTGAGCAGGCCGATATCCACGAACTCTACGAAGAGTCTGTACAAAACGTCGAGAATGAAGTCGAGTTCATGCAGACGACATTTCAGCAATTGCGTGGTCGTACCGCTTACCTGTTTCGGGAGGATTTCTGCGGCACAGCAAGCGCTTGTTGTGAATGGGTACGGCAGGGCAGGGAATACCAGGCCATCGGTGTCGATATCGATCCGTCCGTGCTCGAGTGGGGGCGCAACAACAGGGTGGGGCGGCTGCCGATCGAGGACCAGGCTCGCGTCAGTCTGATCGAATCCAACGTACTGAATGTCGAAACGCCGAAAGTCGACGTGCTGGCGGCGTTCAATTTCAGCTACTGGATCTTCGAAGAGCGCGATACGATGATCCGCTACATGCGCCGTTGTTACGATGCGCTGAAAGATGACGGCATACTGTTCATGGATATGTTCGGCGGCCCGGAGTCGTTCGAAGAGACCAAGGAAAAGACCAAGATGGACGGCTTCACGTACATCTGGGAGCAGGCCGAGTTTCACCCGGTGACGAACCACATGAAGTGTTTCATCCACTTCAAGTTCCCGGATGGATCGAAGATAAAACGGGCGTTCAGCTATTCGTGGCGGCTGTACACGGCGCCCGAACTTCGCGACATGCTGCTCGAGGCGGGTTTTTCCAAGGTGACCGTTTACTGGGAAGGTGAAGACGAGGACGGCGAGGGCGATGGCGTATTTACACCCGAAGACAAGGGCGAAGCCGACCTTGCGTGGATCGCTTATATCGTTGCTGAAAAATAACTTGTATATTAAGCAGTTGACGGTAACAGGCATAAACCGCTTTAAAGTCTGAGATGGCACAGGACCTGGAAGTCGCAATCCTTTTCGCTGACGTGGTCGGCAGCACTCAGCTGTATGACAAGTTCGGTGATACCAAGGCCAGCGAGACTGTTGCGCTGTGCCTCGATGTCATGAAGGACGCGACTCATAACTACAACGGCACCGTGATCAAGACCATCGGTGACGAAGTGATGTCGACCTTTGCGACTGTCGACGACGCCATGGGCGCCGCCGTTATGATGCAGTCCCGAATCTCGTCCGAAAGCCGGCAGAGCGGCCGTATTCCGGTATCCATCCGGGTCGGCTGCCACTTCGGGCCGGTCGTGCAGGAGCAGAACGATATCTTCGGGGCTGCCGTGCATACGGCCAATCGCATGACGTCACAGGCGAAATCACGGCAGATCGTCATTTCCGGGGAGACCGTCGACAAGATGAGCCCGAAGCTGAAGGAGCAGACCCGGCAGATCGACGTCGCGACCGTGCGCGGAAAGATGGATGAAGTCGCCCTCTACGAGCTGCTCTGGAACCCCGAAGAAGCGACGAGCATGCTGCCCACGATCGAGTGGGAAAACCGCGGGCGAAAGGCATCGGGTATGGTGCTGAATTTCCGCGGCCAGACTGTCGAAGTCAGCGACAAGCGCAAGAGCGTCAACATCGGCCG
>JBFEXY010000110.1:0-7487 GCA_041562415.1 Woeseiaceae bacterium | reverse complement strand
CTTGGCGAGGAACAGCAGCACCGTAGCGCCTTCCGGTTTGATGCGGATCATCCCGAGATTTTCGCCGCCGAAGACAACGGAGCGACCCCGGTCGAATTCGTACTCGTTGGTCTCGCGAGCTGCCTGACCGCGGGAATTGCCTCGGTCGCACAGAACCGCAACGTCCAGCTGCGCTCGGTCAAGGCGACGCTGGAAGCCGGCATGGACCTCCAGGGCATCCTCGGCATCGACGGGGACGTGCGCAACGGATTCGACGGCATCAGGGTCAATTTCGAGATCGATGCGGACGCGTCGAAGGAAGACATCGCTGCGATCGTTGCGCAGTCGCAGAAGCGTTCGGCCGTATTCGACGTCGTCACCAACCCGACCGACGTTGCCGTTACGGTCGAGAAGTCCTGATGCAAAACTCGCGATCACAGCGCGGGGCCGGTGCCGTTGATGTTGTCATCATCGGCGCCGGTCATTCGGGCCTCGCGATGAGCCACTGCCTGAGCGCGTTTGCGATCGAGCACGTCGTACTCGAGCGTGGGGAGGTGGCAAATTCCTGGCGCAGCGAGCGCTGGGAATCGCTGCGCCTGTTGACACCGAACTGGATGACCCGACTACCAGGGCACGCTTATAACGGCGATGATCCCGATGGCTACATGGACATGGCACAGGTTATCGAATTCGTTTCACACTACGCCGAACGGATTGGCGCGCCGGTAGAGACCGGAACGGAGGTCTTCAGCGTGTCTCGCCGGGGGAATGGCTATGACGTAATCACCAACCGTGGTGAGTGGCATGGTCGTGCCGTCGTGCTCGCGACCGGTGCTTTCAACAAGGCGGCAATACCAGCGGTCGCGAAAGATGTGCCGGCAAGCGTGCAGCAGGTAACCGCGCACCAGTACAAGAATCCGGCAGAGCTTGCGGATGGCGGGGTGCTCATTGTCGGCGCGTCAGCAACCGGCCTGCAGCTCGCAGACGAAATTCATGCCAGCGGCAGACCGGTCACCCTGGCGGTCGGGGAGCATGTACGCATGCCGCGCCTGTATCGTGGCCGGGATGTTCAGTGGTGGATGCTGATGTCCGGCATTCTCGATGAGTGTTTCGAGGAGGTCGACGACCCGGCAAGAGTAAGGCGCCTGCCGTCTCCCCAGCTTGTCGGCACGGCAGATCATTCCAATCTCGACTTGAATCGGCTGATCGACAATGGCGTCCGAATCGGCGGTCGATTCATGGGGGTTCGCGATGGCAAGGCACAATTCTCCGGATCGCTGCACAACGTCTGTGCGCTCGCAGATCTCAAGATGAATCGAATGCTGACAGCGTTCGACGAGTGGGCGGCAAGAACCGGGATCGCTGCCGAGGTCGATGCCGTCGAGCGATTCGATGCCACGCGAACCGATGCCGCCGCAGCGTTGAAAGTCGATTTGCGGGATGGCTCGATCCGCACGATCGTCTGGGCGACCGGGTTTCGGCCGGACTATTCCTGGCTCGACGTGCCCGTCGTCGATCACAAGGGGCAGCTCCGGCACGAAGGCGGGGTTGTCGACGCGCCTGGACTCTACGTGATGGGGTTGCCTTTCCTGAGACGTCGGAAGTCGAGCTTCATCCATGGCGCCGAGGACGACGCACGCGACCTGAGCAGGCATCTCGCTGCATACCTCGGGCAGACTGCACGGAACCCCATCAACCGGATCGCCGTTTGAGCCATCCTTCTATCGTTCTGATTACCGATATCCCGCGCTCGGATCTCTTCGCGTCACACTCGTAGTGAAAGAGAGGGCAGTGGACAGGCACTTTGAGTTCCCGGGATTCGGCTATACATCGTGCAACTTTACTCGGCCATGACCCTGTCCAGTACCTCGGGGTCGCGCCAACGTCCATACTTGAGACGCATCGCATAGACCAGGGCGATTGCGAAAACCAGTACAGCAAAAGCGAGCCACGAGACCCTGGGGCTGAATTCGAACACCCGGATGATGAAAAACTGGGCGACGAGCATGGCCCAGTGCAAGGAAACCGAGGCCACCATCAACCAGCGTGTATCGCCCGCACCCCGAAGAACTCCGCCAGACACGAGAATTACTGCATCGGCCATTACGTAACTGGAGAGGCCTATCATCATGAACGCCGACAGTTCCCGGATGGCAGAAAAGTCGCCACTCGGCGGCGCAAAAACTTCGACGAGCGGATATCGGCAGGTTATGTAGGTGATCGCGAGCACCGCAGAATAGGTCAGCGCAACGGTAAACGCGGCAGTTATTACCTCGTTGGTGCGCGCCATGTCTCGGGCGCCGACGAAACGGCCGATGAGACTGATGACGCCGACGTTCAGCCCGATCATCGGAACAAAAGAGAGAATATCCCAGTTGAATACGATAGCCGCCGCGGCCCCCTCGGCAACCCCATAGGACTGGAACATGAGCAGGAACAGGTTGAATGCAGCGACATTCAGGAACATCTCCAGTCCGGACGGAAAGCCGAGCCGCCAGAAACGTCGCAGGATCTTCAGGTCCAGCGAAAACGAGCGCCGCACGGCAAACCTGTCGCGATGTTCCTTGCGAAAATAGAAGGTGAGGAACAGCAGAAAAGCGACGATCGTCGAGACGACGGTAGAGACACCGGCACCGACGATTCCCAGCGCTGGAAAACCGAGTTTCCCGAACACCATCACGTAGCTAAGCGGTACGTTGATGACCAGACCAAACACGTCACAGATCATGACTACGTAGGTTCGGCCGATACCGGCAAAATAGGATGAGACGCAGGTCTTGGCGAGCGTCACGAGCACACCGGCCATCAGGATCAGGTAGTAAGTACGCTCCAGCTCGACCTGCTCCGGCTCGTGGCCCATGCCTTCAAAAATGCCTGCGACGAGAAAGGTGATCAACGTAAGAAACGGCGCACTCATCGCCGTCATGATCATGCCCTGGGTGACGACTTTCGGGCATTTCTCCGGTTCGCCCGCCCCGAGATATTGCGCAGCGAGCGCATTCGCGTATGAGAGCAGGCCGATAAAGAAACAGAACGAGAAAAAAGACGCCACACCGCCGCCCAACGCGGCCGCCATGTGCACAGGATCGATCTGCGACATGAAATAGCGGTCGGTAAAGATCATTACCGCAAAGGTGCCCTGGGATACCACCATCGGCAGGGCAAGCCGCAGCAGTTCGGCCGTAGTCCGGCGACTGAAATTACGGTGGAGTGACAGCACAGATCCTGCCATCGCAAGAATCAGAGAAGTCGGGCAAGTCTACGCAACACCCGGTCTGGACGAAAGACAGGGAACGTGAAGGCCGAAGTGCCGAATTACAGTCTGCCCAGCTCCCGGGCCGAGAATTCTGCAATACCCAGTGATGCAGGTGTGCGCAGCGCCTCGGCCGCATAGTCGCGCGCCATAAGCACCGACGTGACCTGTATCATCGCGTCGATCGTCGGTGTTTCGACGCTGACCTGTCGGGCAAGCCGGGACAGAAATACGAGACCGTATCCGACGTCTTCATTCAGGTACCGGTGATCCAGTCGAGGCTGGGCAGAGATGCCGAGGAAGCCCGGCGCTGTACGATAGGCCTCACCGTAATCATCGGCGAGCATGTACCCCTGGCGCATCCCCAACTCGGGATCCGGAACGACATGAATACCCAGCTTCCTGCCGACGGCGATTCGTTCCCTGTCGAGCGCTTCGATCAACCTGCCGGTCGCATCGCTCACGCCTTCCTCGTAGAACAGGAAGTTACCGCCGGTTCCTTCGATGCGTGCCGCATTGGTCAGGGTCACGGCCGGATGAATGATCGGATTGGCGTTCTGCAGGCTCGTTTGCATGATGCTCGTTGCCGGCTCCATGCCGGGGTAGACATCCTGTATCAGCCGCAACACCGCATCCGTTTCCGTGCCCGGTAATGCGGCAAGCAGGTTGCCCGCCTTGAGCTTCAGGAATACGCGGACCCTGCCCGGCTCCGTAAGGCGAACGGCGTAGTGCAGGGTCGACGTTTCGGCCACCCGCACAGAGTTGTCACTGATTCCGATGCCGGCAGCCTTCTTGAACGCGAGCGCGCCGCCGCAGGAACTCGGTGTCACAACCACTGTCTGTCCCGGCTGCAGCTTGCCGGCGACAGCTTCGCCAAGAGGTTCGGTGCTATAGGCCGGACCAACCACATAGATCAGTTCTGAATCCCGCAGAGCCTCGTCGATGTCGTGACCCGCATAGGCGATGTTCTCGAAACCCGCGATGCCGCCTTCGGCATGGATGCCCCCTTGGCGAGCCACTGCAGCAATATTCTCCGCAAACTGCGGAAAATCGAACAGCCGCACATCGTGTCCGTGTGCAGCGCAATCGAAGGCTATGGCCGTTCCGCCCGCGCCTGCGCCCAGTACCGCAATTTTCATTTCCCCACTCCTCGACAAAGCTGGCTGTATCGCGCGAATGGCAACCGCCATCGGTGCACAGCGCTCCTATGGTTTAATGGAGGTCCGCTGCGCATAACAACGACCATAATTGCATATGCTCCTCCGCAAGACGACGAATTACGTTGCTGACGCTCCGTTCTATCGATGAGTGATCCTGCCTGGTACTCCGTCCTGCCGCCCGTACTCGCGATCGTGCTCGCGATCTGGAGCAAACAGGTCATCTTGTCGCTGGCCGCGGGTATCTGGATGGGACATACGCTGTTGAGCCAGTTCAATCCGCTGACCGGTCTGGCGAGGAGCCTGGACGGTACGATTAATGTCTTCACGGACCCGGGCGATGCCCGGGTGCTGATCTTCACGCTCCTGATCGGGCCCCTGATCGGCACGATAGAACATTCCGGCGGTGTCAGAGGGTTCGTGCATTACCTCGAGACCCGGCAATGGGTGCATAACGGATTTCGTGCTCAGGTTCTGGCTTGGGCAACCGGTCTGGTTATATTCGTCGAGTCGAGTATCACGCTGCTCGTCGCCGGCTCGGTCAGTCGCCCGTTATTCGACCGCTACAGGGTCTCGAGAGAGAAGCTTGCTTACCTGATCGATGCCACGTCGGCGCCGGTGTGCGTCATGATTCCTCTGAATGCCTGGGGCGCCTTTATCATCAGCCTGGTTGCGTCGACGGGCGTCGAAAATCCCTTGCAGACATTTATCGCCGCTGTGCCGCTCAACCTGTATGCCATCGCCGCGATCTTGCTCGCGGGCGTCGTCATCTGGAAGAACATCAACATCGGCCCGATGAAAAAGGCGGAGGCGAGGACCCAGGGCGGCGATATCCTCTGGCCAGGTGCCGTACCGCTTGTGGATGTCTCGGCAGAGCAGTTGGTCAATGATGAAGAGAGCATTCCATCGGCGTGGTTAATGGCATTGCCGATACTGGCAATGGTGATCATGATGCCGGTCTCCCTGTACATCACCGGCGACGGCAACATCATCCGGGGCTCGGGATCCGTGTCAGTCCTCTGGTCCGTGTGCTTCGCGATTGTCGTCGCCTGGGTCATGACGCTGGTGAAGGGCGACAGCTCGATCGCTGAATTGATGCAGGTCTTCATGAAAGGTGCCGGCGACCTGCTTCCCATAGCGATCATCCTGTTGCTCGCGCTCGCGCTGGGCGATGTCGCCGGTGAACTTGGCACGGGTGTCTACGTAGCCAACCTTGTAGGCGGCAATATCCCGCCGGTGCTGTTGGCGCCTATCGTCTTCCTCGTCTCCGCCTTCATCGCATTCTCAGTCGGCTCGAGCTGGGGTACCTTTGCCATCATGATTCCGATCGCCGTGCCGATTGCGGTCACGCTCGGTCTGCCCGTACCGCTGATGCTGGCCGCGGCCATATCCGGCGCGATATTTGGCGATCATGCCTCGCCCATCAGTGACACAACCGTCCTGGCGTCCATGGCGTCGGCTACTGACCATATCGACCATGTACGGACCCAGTTGCCCTATGCCCTGGTCGCGGCCGCCATTGCCACAATCGGCTTCCTGATCCTGGGCCTGGTCGCTTGAAGTGAGTCGAAACGCCGGGCGCTGCCCGCGGCTTGAAAATTGGCCTCTCGCATCAATATCAATAAGGTGCCAATCGAGTGGAAGGCCGGCGCCTGATCAGCATTTGCGGTCGCTGGTTACGCGGTTGGTGCAAGAGGAGAAGTGCTATGACCGAAGCATTAGTAGCAACCTTCAAAGACGTCAGAGCGATAACCAATGTCGAAGACGATCTCCTTTCGACCGGCATTCCGAGCGAAAAGATCAAGATCGACAGGGAGCATCGGAAGATTCGCGTGTTCGTACCGGATGCGACGAGGTCCGAGGTCCTGGAGATTCTGAATCGGCATAATCCGGCAGAGGTTCATTAGAGCCGGCTGACAGTTTGAGACCGGTACCGCCGGTATCGAGGTATCCGAACCGCAACAAGGTCGGATCCAAGGGGATCGTGTATATTTCGCAGATCGAGGTTGCATAGCAGCGGAATAAATGGCTCGCGACAAACGGTTCTGGACACTTCTCCTGGTATTTCAGGTCTTCTTCGGACTCGCGGTTTTCGCAATCACGCGCGAATACTATATGCAGGATGCGGAGACTGCGCGTGGCCACCTGCAGATAGCGAACCCGGGCACACCCGCCTGGTCCCGGGGCATCACGGCAACAGATATTTCGCGCCTTAGCTCGCCGGGGATCGTTGAGCCGATGTCCAGCGACCCAGCGCAGATTTATCGCCGAGCCGAAGAGTTCTTCGCCAACAAGCAATATGTGCAGGCAGCACAGCTATATGAGCAGCTGCTGACATACAGCCCGAATGATGCGGAGATCTACAACAACCTCGGACTGACCCTGTTCTATCTCGGCCAACCGGATGAAGCCCTGCTCCAGCTCAACGAAGGCGTGTCCAGGGACGCGGAACACCAGAGAATCTGGTTGACGCTGGGATACGTAAACAGCCAGCTCGGCAACACGGCGGAGGCCAGGGCGGCCCTTACGAACGCAATACAGGTCGGTGGTAACGCCTCGATCCGAGAAGCGGCCGAGAAGATGCTGGCGGACCTGCCCTAGACAATTGTCTCGCTCGTAACTGTTGCCAGCGGTGATGAGTGTGGCACTCTCGGGGGCAGCCAAACCTTGCCGTAAGTGCGACCCGGTAGCATTCGCCAATAAATGATGTTTAACAAGATCCTTGTCGCGAATCGCAGCGAGATCGCGATCCGCGTGTTTCGCGCGGCCCACGAGCTGCACATTCCGTCCGTCGGCATCTATTCGGCCGAGGATCGCCTGACCCTGCATCGTTTCAATACTCGCGAGTCATACCGGGTCGGGGAGGGCAAGGGACCGATCGAGGCGTACCTCGACATGCAAGACATCATCCGGATCGCGAAATTATCGGGCTCCGATGCGATCCACCCCGGTTACGGCTTCCTGTCCGAGAATCCCGACTTCGCACACCTGTGTGCGGAATCGGGAATCACGTTCATCGGCCCGCCGCCGGAAATCATGCGACGGCTCGGCAACAAGGTCGAGGCGCGCAGGCTGGCGATCGAGGCCGACGTACCGGT
>JBFEXY010000109.1:0-7501 GCA_041562415.1 Woeseiaceae bacterium | reverse complement strand
TGGCGCACCCCGGACTTCATGTACCGCAATACCTACGATGTCCTCAGCGAGCTGACCGACAATCCGGACCTGATCGCCACGATCTGCGGGCAATGGGGCGATATGGGGCTGCCGCCGAAGCGGTCCGCCTTCATGGTGCACGCAATGATCGCCAGGCACTACCTGTATGGCGGCTTCTATCCGGTTGGTGGCAGCTGGCGAATCGCGGACAGCATCATCCCGAAGATCCAGGAGGCCGGTGGTGAGGTGTTCACGTATGCGCGGGTTACCAGGATACTCGTGGACGACGGCCAGGTAAGCGGCGTCGAGATGGCGGACGGCCATCGAATCGAATGCAATACGGTGATTTCATCGGCCGGTATTGCGAATACCTTCGAAGGCCTGCTGCCTGACGGCGTGGCCGATGCTTTCGGCTATGCCGACAAGCTGAAAACGGTGCGGCCCAGTTTCGCGCATCTTGGCGTCTATATAGGGCTCAAGGGCACTGCGGAAGAACTCGGGCTGCCCAGGACCAATTTCTGGATCTATCCGCACAACGACTACGACGCGGCTGTTGACGCATTCGTGAATGACAGGAATGCGGAGTTCCCCGTCGTTTATATCTCGTTCCCGTCGGCGAAAGACCCGGATTATCTGAATCGGCACCCGGGCACAGCCACGATCGAGATCGTCGCGCCGGCACCCTATGAGTGGTTCGAGCAATGGCGCGGCACAACCTGGGGCAAGCGCGGCGAAGACTACGAAGCGTTCAAGGGGCAGTTGGGCGAACGCCTCATGCGGCATCTTTACGACAAGCTGCCGCAGCTGGAGGGCAGGGTGGACTACTACGAAGTCTCGACGCCGCTGTCGACCGAGTGGTTTTCCGCCTATCGTCACGGCGAACTCTACGGGCTGGACCATACGGTGGAGCGCCTCCGGCAGGACTGGCTGGGGCCACGGACGCGCATTCCGGGCTTGTGGTTGACCGGGCAGGACACCCTGACCTGCGGCGTGACGGGTGCGATGATGTCGGGCCTGCTGACGACGATGGCCATGGTCGGCATGCGCCGGATGGGCCCACTGATGAAGCGGATTTACTCGTAGTTCGCGGACCTTATACTGTCAGGCGACTGGCCGGAGGACTCTAAAATGCTCAGAATCGCGCTCGCTTTGACGAGCCTTCTCTTCCTTTTGATCGGCTGCGGGCCGCGAGGCGACGAGCAGGCGCCGACTGCGCCTCATGCAGCGGTGGACAAGAGGGTTGCGGAATCAGCGGATTCGGCCTTCGACCGCGCGCTGGACGACATGACGCGGGCATTCTTCTATCACCACCCCGAACTCGCTACAACGTACGGCGTATCCGAACTCGTGGTGCCGCGTACCGCGCATCGCCTTATGAGCCGTTCCCCCCTGGGCGAAACCGGGCGCCGGGAGGAACTCGCCGCCGCGCTCGAGCGGATGCAGGCGATCGATCCGGCGGGCCTCACTGGAGACCGGCCGCGAACGCATGCCGTGGTTACGACACTGTTGGATGGAGCGCTTGCTCCGGCACGCGTGGCTGACTACGGCACGACGATCGACGGCTTCGGCTTCTGGTACCTGCCGTACCCGATCAATCAGATTTCCGGCCCCACGGTTGATATTCCGAATTTTCTTAATAGCAAGCAGCCCGTTACCACCGTTGAAGAGGCCGAGGCCTATCTCGTACGGCTTGCCGCCGTGCAGGACGCGCTGGACGGGGCGCTGGAAAGCTTTCGCAATGCGGTTTCCGAAGGCGCAGTTCCGCCGGATTTCGTGGTCGACAAGTCGCTGGCCGTGGTCGAGTCATTTGTTACGGCACCGCCAGAAGAGAACGCCGTCTTCACGTCCTTCCTGGGGCGTCTCGAGGCATCCGGTGTTGACGGTGCGGACGGCTTCGCCAGCCGCGCGCTGAAGATTATCTCCGAGGAGGTGATCCCGGCATACAAACGCATCGCCGATTATCTTGCCGAAATCCGGCCATCGGCGCCGCACGAGGCCGGTATCTGGCGCCTGCCCAGGGGCGAAGCGCTGTACGCGGCGATGGTCCGGCACATGACCGACATGGAGCGCACACCCGCGGACGTGCACCAGATCGGCCTCGATGAGGTCGAGCGCATCACTGGCGAGATGGATGCAATTCTGCGTCGGGAAGGCTACACGGAGGGCTCCGTCGGCGAGCGCATGCAGCAACTCAACGTTGAAGAGCGCTTCGTCTATCCGAATACGCCGGAGGGCAAGGCGGCGGTGATCGCGGATGCGCGGGCGCAGATCGAGGGCATCAACGAAGTCCTGCCGCAGTGGTTCGCGACGACCGTACGGCATGCCGTGGAAGTGCGCCCGGTGCCGGAGTACAGCCAGGATTCCGCTCCGACCGGTTACTACAATCCACCGGCGAAGGATAGGTCGAGACCGGGCGTGTACTGGCTCAACGTTCGGGACACGTCCATGCATCCGCGGTTTGCATTGCCGACGCTGACCTACCACGAGTCCATTCCCGGGCATCACCTTCACTTTGCGACGGTTGTCGATCAGGATGTGCCGCCGCTGGTCACGGCGATCTGGTCCAATGCATCCGGCGAGGGCTGGGCACTCTACTCCGAGCGCCTCGCGGCCGAGATGGGGATGTACGACGACGATCCTTACGGCAACCTCGGCCGGTTGCAGGCGGAGCTGCACCGCGCCGTGCGGCTGGTCGTCGATACGGGGATACATGCTAAAAAATGGAGCCGCGAGCAGGCTATCGAATACATGATCGATGCCGAGGGTGTCGAAGAAGGCACCGCGGTAAGCGAGGTGGAGCGGTATGCCGTCTGGCCCGGCCAGGCGCTGGGCTACAAACTCGGCATGCTGAAGATTCTCGAATTGCGCGACGAAGCGCAGCAGAAGCTGGGCGACAGATTCGACATTCGCGCGTTCAACGACACGGTGCTGCACGTCGCTTCTACGCCGTTGCCCTATATCGAGGCGACGGTTCGGGACTGGATCCGGCAGGCCGATATGTGACCTGATTAACATCGTGGTGGTGCGATGAGGGGATAGATTGTCCGGAGTGGATTAAATAAGGACGACCCTCATGAAACGGACTATCGTTCCAGTCCTCGCCACAGCGATGATGCTCATCGGCCTGCAGCTGCCGGCATCCGCCGACGTCGGCGTTTCTGTGGAATTCTCAGACGACGAAGTCCGGATCATCGGCGCCTGGTACGAGGAGCACGGCTCCCACGCAGGCCAGGGCGGTGGTAAGCACAAACATAAAGGACTGCCGCCGGGAATCGCAAAGAATCTTGCCCGCGGCAAGCCGCTGCCGCCGGGGATTGCAAAACAGCAGCTACCCGATGGCCTGGTTCATGCCTTGCCGGCGCCGCCCAGGGGCTACGAACGAATCATCGTGGACGGCAAGGTTTTGCTGGTTGAAATAGCGACTCAGGTCATTCACGACATCCTCACGGATATCGTCCTGCGCTGAACGCCTGTCAAAATACACCAGGCTTGAAATATGTGGCCGGCCGCGCCTAAAGAACGCTGGCGATCTCCGCCGCGAGCCGGGCGTTATTTACCACGAGTTCGATATTGGCTCTGAGGCTGCGGCCCTCCGTGCACTCGGCGATCTTCGCGAGCAGGAAGGGCGTCGTCTCCTTGCCGGTGATCCCACGCTTTTCCATTTCACTGATCGCGTCACCGATGACGGCGTCGATTTCGTCGTCGTCGAGCGCATGTGCAGCCGGAATCGGGTTGGCGATGACCATGCCTCCCATGAGGCCCAAATCCCGTTTTGCGTTCAGGGCGGCGGCAATATCCGTCGGCGAATCCGCCCTGTAGTCGACCGGAAAGCCGCTCGACGGTGTGAAGAACGCAGGCAGGCTGTCCGTGCCGTAGCCGATGACCGGCACACCCTTCGTTTCGAGGTATTCGAGTGTACGGCCGATGTCGAGCACCGACTTCACGCCCGCGCAGACGACGGCAACGTCGGTCCTGGCGAGTTCCTCGAGGTCCGCGGATATGTCCATCGTTTCGGCAACCCCTCGATGGACGCCGCCGATACCCCCGGTCGCAAACACACGGATGCCTGACATTGCAGAGATGATCATTGATGCAGCCACCGTGGTGGCACCATCGTCACCCCGGCTGACGACGAACGGAATATCACGGCGGCTCGTCTTGGTCACCGCCTGGCCTCGTTCGCCGAGGTGGCGGATTTCATCGCTGGTCAGGCCGGCCTTGAGTCGTCCCCCGAGGATGGCGATCGTCGCCGGCGTTGCACCGCTATCCCGAACTGTCTGTTCGACGCGAAGCGCAGTCTCGACGTTCTCGGGATAGGGCATGCCGTGACTGATGATTGTCGACTCGAGCGCGACGACGGCCTGCCCTTGCTGCAGCGCGCCCGATACTTCCGGGGCGATGTCCAGGTAGCTGGTCACGGGCGGCCGCATCACGCTACAGCTTCAGCACCCGCTCGATCGCCGTCAACGAAAGCGCCGGACTGCTCGGCGACCGGTCTGCGATCGTGAGTTCTGCCGCCGCGCCTGCAAATTGCAGCGTGCCATCCAGGGGCCAGTTCTGTAACCGCGCATACGCGAGCGCCGCGAGAAAAGCGTCGCCGGCCCCGGTCGAACTTCTTACATCGTCACCGTGCTGTTCCAGGGTGACGTGACCACGATCGTTGAGAGTGCTGTAAAACAACCCGTCTTCGGCACGCGTCAGGAACAAACGGTGCACGCCCTGTGCGTGAAGCCAGTCCGCCGTTCTGTCAAGATCTGCCCCGGTCCTTGCCTCGAACCCCGTCAGCGCCTCGGCTTCCGCCGGGTTTGTCTTGAGGGTATGCAGGGTGCCCAGGTAGGGTTTCAACCGCATCGCCTTCGCCGTAGATACGGTGTCGGCGAAAATGTCGTGGTCGGGAAACGTATTGACCACCCAGCCGAGTGCGTCGTCCGGCAGATTCGCATCGATGACGAGCAGCGAGGTTTCGCCGATGGCGTTACGCAGCGGTTCCAGCCTCGCGGCCGTCAGCTGATCCATGATGGCCATGTCCGCAACCGCAACCTGCATGTTGCCGCTGCGGTCCAGCACGGCCAGGTACGTCGAGGTGGGCGCGGACTCCAGTTCCTGCACGTATCGCATGTCGATGCCGGCTTCACGTCCATGGGCGAGCAGCATCTCGCCGTGCGGATCCTTGCCCACCGCCGTGACGAGTCGGCAATCGACACCGAGCCTCGAGAGGTTTTCGGCAACGTTGCGTGCGACCCCGCCGGGCGATACGTGAACCGAGCCCGGATTGGAGTCACGCAACCGCAGCGGCTGGTAAGCCGCGCCATGAATGTCGACGTTGGCGCCGCCGATGACGCATACACGTGGGGTAAGACTGAAACTCATCCCTGCATAACCTGTCGTCTCCGGGCGCACAGCATAACCCAATCGGTCACGTTCTGAAGAGGGGCATTGCTGCGCTGCAGGATAAATGGGGCAATATGCTATCTTCGCCGCTTTACAGGAGTAGCGGGGATTCCATGAGACTGTTCATTATCTTGGTGCTGTTGATTTCGTCGCTGGCTGTCCACGCCGATGACTCGGTCCTGAGAAACACCGACATATTCGAACTCGAGTATGCCGCCGAGCCACAGATATCCCCGAATGGGTCCAGCGTCGCTTACCTGCGCACCTCGATGGACATCATGTCCGACCGTGCCGTGCCGAACATCTGGCAAGTCGACGCGAACGGGGGCAATCACCGTCCGCTGTTGTCGGGGCCGGACAACTACTCGAGCCCGCGCTGGTCGCCGAACGGCGACCGCCTGGCTTACGTTAGCGGTATACCCGGCCGTGGCGCACAGCTGCACGTTCGCTGGATGGATACGGGCCAGATGGGGGTAATCAGCAACGTGAGGCAAGCGCCCAAAGCACTGAGCTGGTCACCGGATGGCAAGCACCTCGCTTTCGTGATGTTCGTGCGCGACGACAACGAACCACTTGCGAAACCGCCGGCGGCACCGAAAGGTGCGGACTGGGCCCCCGGGGCCAAAGTCATCGAAACGATGCCCTACCGATTCGATGGTCGAGGCTACCTCGAAACCGGGCACGATCATGTTTTCGTCGTGTCCGCCGAGGGTGGTACACCCAGGCAGCTGACCAGTGGCGATTTTGACCATCGCGGCCCGCTCGCGTGGATGCCGGGCGGCGAGCGCATCGTCTTCGCGGCGAATCGCCTGGACGATGCGGAGCATCATCCGGTCGAGTCGGAATTGTGGGCCGTGACGGTTGCCAGCGGTGAGCTCGAACAGCTGACCGACCGCAAGGGACCGGACCGCGGCGCCGCCATATCACCCGACGGCAAGCGGATTGCCTATCTCGGTTTCGACAACAAGCGGCTGGCGTGGCAAAGCTCGGACGTCTACGTCATGGATGTCGAAACGCGTGAAACGCGCAACCTGACGGCTGGTTTCGATCGCGACATCGACGACGTGCAATGGGCGGGTTCGTCCAACCGCCTCCTGGTCCGCTTCGAGGACCGAGGGCGCACCCACATCGGGCGCCTTTCGCTGAATGGCAAGGTCGAGCGGCTGGTTGAGGATGTCGGGGGGACGTCCATCGGGCGCCCTTACAACAGCGGCTCGTTTTCCGTGGCCAATAATGGCGCTTTTGCCTACACGGCAGGACGGGCGGACCGGCCCGCCGACGTGGGACTGGGCCGGGCAGGCCGCAAACCGGCCCGGTTGACGCGACTCAACGACGATCTACTCGGAACCAAAACGTTGGGGTCCGTGGAGGAGATCACCTGGAAATCATCGGCCGGCGGCCTCGAGATACAGGGCTGGCTGGTGTACCCGCCCAACTTCGATCCCGATCAGAAATACCCGTTGATTCTCGAGATACACGGTGGGCCGCATACCGCCTACGGACCGCACTTCTCGGCCGAGGTGCAGTTGTATGCGGCAGCCGGATATGTCGTGCTGTACGCCAACCCTCGTGGTTCGACGAGTTACGGCGAGAAATTCAGCCTGGAGATACACCACGACTATCCCGGTGAGGACTACGATGACCTGATGTCTGGTATCGATGCAGTTATCGCACGCGGATTCGTGAACGAGGACGCCCTGTACGTAACGGGCGGGTCGGGCGGTGGCGTGCTGACGGCATGGATCGTCGGCAAGACGGATCGATTCCGTGCAGCCGTCGTTGCCAAGCCGGTTATCAACTGGACCAGCTTTACATTGACGTCCGACATCACTCACTTCGTGTCCCGGCACTGGTTCCCGGCGATGCCGTGGGAGGATCCCAGCGGGTATTGGGAGCGTTCGCCGCTGTCTGCTGTTGGCAACGTAAGCACTCCGACCGCACTGCTGACCGGTGAAGACGATTTCCGGACGCCGATGCCGGAGTCGGAGCAGTTCTACCAGGCGCTGAAACTGAGAAAAGTCGATACGGCGCTTATTCGAATTCCGGAGGCGTCGCACGGGATCGCCGCGCGGCCCTCGCAACTCATCGCCAAGGTCGACAATATTCTTGC
>JBFEXY010000108.1:0-7515 GCA_041562415.1 Woeseiaceae bacterium | reverse complement strand
TCCTGCGTCGATGGCGCCGCAGGCAGACAGTGATGCGAACCGTTTTCAGCGTGCGGCCTACGCCTGGCGCGAGATTCCGGTGCCGGTCGTTTGCGCCATCCGCGGAGTCGCCTTCGGTGCCGGCGCGCAGATCGCGCTCGGCGCGGACCTGCGGTACGCGGCGCCGGATGCGAAACTGTCGATCATGGAAATACGCTGGGGGCTCATTCCGGACCTCGCCATCTCCGTGACTGCCAGCGGCCTGGTTCGCGAGGACCGGCTGCGGGAGCTCGCCTACACGGGACGCGTGGTCAGTGCGGCCGAGGCCCTCGAACTCGGCCTGGTAACAGCGCTTCATGACGATCCGTTGCAGGCGTCCCGGGACACAGCTCGTCTTATCGCGGCGCGCCCCCCCGACGCCATCCGCGCCATGAAGCAGATGTTCAATGAGCGCCGCGACCTCGATGCAGGGCAGTCACTCGCGCTGGAGGCGAGGCTCCAGTCCCGGGTCATCGGGCGTCCCAACCAGCTCGAGGCGGTGCGCGCCAACGTCGAGGGCCGGGAGCCGCAATTTGAGGACTAGACGCCGTGTCGCAGGGAACTAAGGCAAGACTGCCCGACTCAAAGAACATACGGCAAACATGCTGAAGACAGAGCGTGCGAAATCTCAACTACAAACTGATTATCCTGTTTCTCGCAATCGCGTTCGGGCACGCGGCGCCTGCCATCGCGCAGCAGTCCGGCGGAATCCTGAACGTCGACCTGGATTCGAAGACGCTGAGCGTGCAGGCAAAAGCGGAAGAGCTGTTTGAGCGGGGGGACTATCGGCGCGCGCACATTATCTATCGTAATGATCTTGCGCCGATCGGTGACAAGTACGCTCAATACATGCTCGGCTTCATGATTCTCAGGGGACTTGGCGTAGAGCAGGATCCTGTACTCGCGTCAGCCTGGTACAGGCTGGCGGCGGAACGGGGTGAACCCGAGGAATTCGTCGCGATTCGCGATGAAGTGCTGGGCAGCCTCGACGCTGCCGACAGGGGTCGTGCGGATGACGTCTACCTGGGTCTTCGCCGCGAGTACAGCGATATCGCAATCAGCATGCGGGAGGCGAGCGAGGAATTCGAAAACCTATCGCAGGTATCGACAGGATCGCATCTCGGCGTCACCTCATCGGCCATAACCATCGTCGAGCCGAGGACTGGCGGGGTCCAGTCGGCCGATGTGCTGATCATTCGCACACAGCATCGTATGCAGCGTCACCTCGATCGCATTACGAAGACGCTCGGAATCGACAGAATAGATGCCGAAACCGTGACGGCCGGCCAGCTGGCGGACCTCGAGGAGCAGGTGCAGGAATACGTTGGCCGGATGAATGCCGGCTAACGGGCGGCCAGCCCGGCGCTCAGAATCCGCGGAAATTCCTCCAGGATCTTTTCCGCGACAGCGGTGTCACCGTGGAACCATTTGGGAATCCAGTTCAGCGACCCCATGATGGCGTTGCCTGTCATCCTGACATCGCAGGGCGCGATGCTGCCGTCTGCGATTCCGCGCTCGAGCAGCGCTTCGAAAGCGGCGCTGTGTTTGCGCGACAGTTCCAGGACATCCTCGCGGTGTTCCGGCTTAAGCGACGGAATCTCACTCATTATCGCTATCGGACCCTTGTCGCCCACCATATACTCGATGTGATAGCGCAGGTAGCGCTGCACCGTCTCGAGCCCGTTTTCGCCTTCGCCGATGGCGCGCTGCATGGCTTCCCGCCCGACGTCGGCTGCGCGGACGTAACAGAGATAGACGAGTTCCTGCTTGTTGCGAACGTAGTAATAGAGCGCGGCGTCGGTCAGGCCGAGCAGGTCGGCAACGTCCTTGAGCGAGGTGCCGCTGTAGCCTTTGAGATTGAAGCAGCGCGCCGCCGCCTTGAGCATGCGGTTGCGTTTGAGCCGGAAGCGGGTATCGATGGCGTTTTCGGTCCCGGAGTTGCGGGATTGCATGAGCTGTGCACTTGAGTTCTGGGTGAATGTGCATTATTTTAATCACCATTAAAATTATTGCAATAGACAAAGCGTTTGATTTAAAAAGCATTTCTGCCTTTCTGGCGGAACCTAACGCCGTTTTTTGCGCCGGAGGAAGGTGATCCATGAGCACGGTTGCGAGCGATCTGCGAGGCACGTCCCGGAAGGTCAGCGATGCGCCTTTGCGTTTCGTCACTGCGGCGTCCCTCTTCGATGGGCACGACGCGGCGATCAACATCATGCGGCGCCTCATACAGGCGCAAGGCGCTGAGGTGATTCATCTCGGCCATAATCGAAGCGTGGATGACATCGTGCGCGCGGCGGTGCAGGAAGATGCCGACGGAATCGCGGTGAGCTCCTACCAGGGCGGTCACAACGAGTTCTTCCGTTACATGATCGATCGCCTGGCGGAGCTGGACGCGAGCCACATACGCGTGTTCGGCGGCGGCGGCGGGACCATCACGCCCGACGAAATCCGGGAACTCATGGAGTACGGCGTCGAGCGCATATACCATCCGAATGACGGCATGGAGCTTGGTCTGGATGCGATGATTCGCGACCTCGTCGAGCGCACCGCGGCGGTGCGGCAGGAGACTGCCATGCCGTCCGGGGTCGAACGGGACCGCACAATCGACATCGCCGCCACGATCTCCGCGATCGAGGAGGGCCTGCTGGACGAAGTCGCGCTGTCGAAGTTACGCAAGGAGTGGCAGGTAAAATCGGGCAGCGCGCCCGTCGTCGGCATCACCGGTACCGGCGGCGCCGGCAAGAGCAGCGTCACCGACGAAATCCTCAATCGTTTTCTCGGCTGCTTCCCCGACATGCACATCGCCGTGCTCGCGGTGGATCCGACGCGGCGGCGTACGGGTGGTGCGCTGCTCGGCGACCGTATTCGTATGAACACGCTGCGGTCGGAGCGCGTATTCATGCGTTCAATCGCGACCCGGAGGCAGCACCTTGCAACGAGCGAGATGCTGGGCGATCACATTCTGTTCCTGAAGTCGCTTGGCTTCGACCTGGTTATCGTGGAAACGGCGGGCATCGGGCAGAGCGACAGCGAGATTGTCGACCTGGTGGACTTTTCCGTGTACGTGATGACCAGCGACTACGGTGCCGCCAGCCAGCTCGAGAAGATCGACATGCTCGACTTCGCAGACCTGATCGTACTGAACAAGTTCGACAAGCGCGGCGCCGAGGACGCCCTGCGCGACATTCGCAAGCAATGGAAGCGCAACCACGTC
The DNA here is from genome assembly GCA_041562415.1 of Woeseiaceae bacterium. Taxonomy (GTDB): domain Bacteria; phylum Pseudomonadota; class Gammaproteobacteria; order Steroidobacterales; family Woeseiaceae; genus UBA1847. The sequence continues at coordinate 4,283 of JBFEXY010000108.1, read as the reverse complement.
GCGTTCGATGTGGGTGACGGCGAGATTCCGGTCTACCCGACGATTGCGAGCCAGTTTAACGATCCTGGTATCAGCTGGATGTTTACGGAGCTCTGCCGGCGGGTTGCGCAAAAGCTCGGGCTTGACGCGGCCGGCTGGTCACCCGACATCGATACATCGGTTCGTGAGCCACGCGCGGCCGCGATGATCCCCGGAAGCCGAATACGCTACCTGGCGGAAATTGCCGAGCAGGGACGTGAAATCAATAATCGCATCGATAGCCAGGCCGAGCTTGCAAGCCGGCTGCAGCATCTTTATGAGGCGCTGAAATCGCTGGACGACGACGCATTGCCTGCTGGTTTCGATCCGTATGCGCAGGGTGCGCTGACAGCGGGTGGCGATCGTACGTTGCTGGTGCTCAGGCAGCGTTACCAGGAGACCCTGGACGAATTGTCGGCGGAATCGGTCAAGTTGCTGCGCGAATGGCCGCAGCGCAGGCAGTCCATTACCAGCGATAGCTTCAGCTACCAGGTTCGCGGCCGCGAAATCACAGGCGACAACTATCGCGAGTCACTGAGTCATCAGAAGATCCCCAAGATCGCGGCACCGCAATACCGGGACTGGGGCGAGCTGCTGAATTTCCTGTCGAAGGAAAACCTTCCCGGTGGCTATCCTTATACCGGCGGCGTGTACCCCTACCGTCGCCTCGGCGAAGACCCGACCCGTATGTTTGCGGGGGAGGGTACGCCGGAACGCACCAACCGTCGCTTCCACTACCTGTCGCTCGGGCAGGATGCCGCGCGCCTATCCACCGCGTTCGATTCGGTGACGCTGTACGGGGAGGACCCGCACGAGCGCCCGGACATCTACGGAAAGGTCGGCAACTCCGGTGTCTCGATCGCGACAGTTGACGACATGAAGAAGCTCTATTCCGGATTCGACCTTTGTTCGCCCATGACTTCGGTATCGATGACTATCAACGGTCCGGCGCCGATGATGCTGGCCTTCTTTATGAATACGGCGATAGACCAGCAGGTCGAAAAGCACCTCCGTGAATCCGGTGAATGGGAGGCGGCCAGCAAGAAGATCGATGCATACTTCGAGGGCCGGGAGCGGCCGCGGTACGAAGGCGAACTGCCCCCGGGTAACGACGGCCTGGGCCTTGGCCTGCTGGGGGTTTCGGGCGACAAGTTCGTGGATGCCGAGACCTACGCCCGCATTCGCGAGGTAACGATGTCCACGGTGCGCGGCACCGTTCAGGCCGATATCCTGAAGGAAGACCAGGCACAGAACACCTGCATATTCTCGACCGAATTCGCGATGAAAATGATGGGGGACGTGCAAGAGTTCTTTATCGATAACAACGTACGCAATTATTACAGTGTTTCGATCAGCGGCTATCACATCGCTGAAGCAGGCGCGAACCCGATCAGCCAGCTCGCATTTACGCTCGCGAACGGCTTCACGATCGTTGAGTACTACCTCGCAAGGGGGATGGACATCGATGCGTTTGCACCCAACCTGAGTTTCTTCTTCTCCAACGGCATGGACCCCGAGTACACGGTGATCGGGCGGGTTGCGCGGCGTATCTGGGCGCGAGCCATGCGAGAGCGCTATGGCGCGGGTGCACGGTCGCAAATGCTGAAGTACCACATCCAGACATCCGGCCGCAGCCTGCATGCACAGGAGATCAGTTTCAACGATATCCGCACGACGCTGCAGGCGCTGTACGCACTTTTCGACAACTGCAACAGCCTGCACACGAATGCGTTCGATGAAGCCATCACGACGCCGACGGAGCAGTCGGTAAGGCGCGCTGTTGCGATCCAGATGATCATTTCGCGGGAGCTCGGCCTGAATTATTGCGAAAACCCCTGGCAGGGTTCGTTCATCATCAACGAGTTGACGGACCTCGTTGAGGAGGCGGTCTACCAGGAGTTCGAGCGGATATCAGAACGCGGCGGCGTGTTGGGCGCGATGGACACCATGTATCAGCGCAGCAAGATCCAGGAAGAAAGTCTTTATTACGAAAGTAAAAAGCACGACGGTTCGCTGCCGCTGATCGGTGTCAATACATTCCTTCCCAAGGAAGGCCAGGAAGACGAAGTGCATGAACTGGAGCTCATTCGCTCCAGCGTGGACGAAAAGAATGGCCAGATTCGCAACGTGCGCGCTTTCCGGGCGACACATGCCGGGGAGAGCGGCACGGCACTCGAGAGCCTGCAAAGGGTGGCGCGCGACCGCGGCAATACCTTCGCCGAACTCATGGAGACGGTGAAAAGCAGTTCGCTCGGGCAGATCTCCTCTGCGCTGTACCAGGTCGGCGGTGAGTATCGCCGTAATATGTAGGATTGTGCGGGGCATCGAAATGAGCGATATCGTCAGGTATGAACAGGCGGACGGCGTCGCCGTCATTACTCTCAACCGTCCCGACGCGATGAACTCGTTTACATCGCAGCTCAGTTTCGATCTTCTCGACGCGCTCGAGAAGGCCCATCACGATGACTCGGTACGCGCGGTGCTATTGACCGGCGAAGGCCGTTGTTTCAGTGCGGGTGCGGATCTGAAGGCCGGTCTCGAGGGACGGAACGTGTACGGCAAGTTGCAGTACGAGTATCGCCCTGTCATGACGGCAGTCGCGTCCATGCCCAAGCCCGTCATCGCTGCAGTGCCGGGGTCCGCCGCCGGCATCGGGTTGTCGCTGGCACTGACCTGCGATCTGCTTATCATGGCCGACAATGCCTTCCTGCTGTCACCGTTCACCACGATTTCGCTGGTTCCGGATGGCGGGCTGAACTGGTTGCTGGTCAGACAACTGGGCTATCGCCGGGCGTTCCAGTTGAGCATCGAATCCGAACGTATCGATGCGGAGCGCTGTGTGCAGCTCGGTCTCGCCAACAAAGCCGTGCCGGCGGAAGACCTCGAGAGCGCGGCGCGTGAGTGGGCTCGCGCGCTTGTGAAACGTGCGCCGCTGTCGTTGGCGGCGACCAAGAAAGTAATGCGGCTTGCGATGGATCACGACTGGGAAAGCTGCTTCAACGCGGAAGCGGAGCTGCAGCAGTCACTCGTGGGCTGCCCGGACAATCTTGAAGGTGTAAAGGCGTTTTTTGAAAAGCGCGAAGCAGATTTCAAGGGATCAAAGGACTAGCCCACTATGAAACGACTGATCTTCGAAGAAGAACACGACATGTTCCGCGATTCGGTGCGGAGTTTCTTCATCAATGAAATCCAGCCGCACAGGGAGCGCTGGCGAGAGCAAGGCATAGTGGATCGCGAGGCATTTCTGAAAGCCGGCGAACAGGGATTACTCCTTATGTGGGCCGATGAAAAATACGGCGGCGCGGGCGTTCCGGACTTCCGCTACGAGCAGATCCTCATGGAGGAAAACTCACGTCACGGCGACAACGGTTTCTTTCTCTGGCTGCACAGCCGCCTGGTAGGGCCCTATATCGGCGAGCTTGCGACCGACGAACAAAAGGACCGCTGGCTGCCCGGCTGTGTGACCGGCGAGCACATTCTAGCCGTCGCGATCACCGAACCCGGCGCCGGCAGCGACGTTGCCGGACTTCGCACGCGTGCCGAGGACAAGGGCGATCATTACCTGCTCAACGGTTCCAAGACCTATATATCGAACGGTATCAATGCGGACCTCGTCATCGTCGTGGCCCGAACCGACCCGGAGAAGCGCCACGGAATGAGCCTGTTCGTCGTCGAAGAGGGCATGGATGGCTTCGAACGCGGCCGCAATCTGGGCAAGATGGGGCTGAAGAGCCAGGATACCGCCGAGCTGTTTTTCAATAATGTGAAAGTGCCGAAGGAAAACCTGCTCGGAGAACTGCACCGGGGTTTCTACAGCCTCATGCACTTCCTCGCGGAAGAGCGCCTGATCGGCGCCGTTGGTTACCTCGCGAATGCCGAAGCGGCGTTCGAGGAGACCATGGAATACATCACCGATCGTCAGGCGTTCGGCCAGCCGATCGCCAATTTCCAGACTACGCGCTTCACGATGGCAGATATGCGTATGCACCTCGATGTTGCGCAGGCCTTCGTGGACCAGTGCGTGATGCAGCATAACGAGGGCAAGCTGAGCGCGGAGGACGCGGCCAAGGCCAAGCTGCACTGCAGTGAAGTCGAGGCAAAGGTTGTCGACGACTGCGTGCAGCTGCACGGCGGTGCGGGGTACATGGACGAGTACGCGATCAGTCGCCGTTACACGGATGCCCGGGTTTCGCGTATATACGCGGGCAGCTCCGAGATCATGCGCGAGATCATCGCGCGCTCGATCGGCCTCGACCCGCGCAAGG
>JBFEXY010000107.1:0-7540 GCA_041562415.1 Woeseiaceae bacterium | reverse complement strand
TTCTGGTTCGTGCCGATCATGACGCTCGCGTTGCTGAAGCTGTTCCTGCCGATCGTGGCCGTGCGTCGCGTACTGACACGCTGGCTTATGTGGTGCGCGGAGAACTGGATCGCCGTAAACGGGCTCGCACTGAGGGGCTCCGGCTCCCGGGGCTGGTGCGCCGAGAACGCCGGGTTGCTGGACAGGAACGGCTGGTACCTGGTGCTCGCCAACCACCAGACGTGGGTAGACATCGTGGTGTTGCAGGTGGCGTTGAACCGGCGGATTCCGCTCCTCAAGTTCTTTATCAAGCAGCAACTTATCTGGTTTCCGCTGCTCGGGCTCGGATTCTGGGCGCTGGATATGCCGTTCATGAAAAGGCACTCGCCGTCCTACCTGGCGCGCCATCCGGAGAAGAAGGGTGGCGATCTCGAAGCGACGCGCAAGGCCTGCGAAAAATTTCGCCATACGCCGACGTCCGTCATAAATTTTGTCGAGGGCACCCGTTTCAGTGAGGCGAAACGGGTCGCCAGGAATTCGCCCTACGAGCATCTCCTGTTGCCCCGAGCGGGAGGCATCGCCGTCGCGCTGTCGGCGATGGGTGAAGTGTTCGACGCCATACTCGACATTACGCTCGTCTACGCCGACGGTCCGCCCAAGTTCTGGGACATGGTCTGCGGGGATCGCGTGAACGTTACTTTGGATATAACGGTATTGCCCATCGACCCTGCGCTCATTGCCGGCGATTACCAGAACGACCGTGAATTTCGGCGGTATGTGCATCGCTGGCTGGGTGAGCTGTGGCAGGAAAAGGACACGCGCATCGCTGAAATCAAGGGCCGTGTCGCGTAAACTGTAAGCATCATAGTTCTGCGGAGGGCGCAATGGCCGACAGCCGCCAATACGACACGGTCGCGTTCGACGTGCGCGATAACGCCACGATGCTGTTTTTCGCAAAGACCACGGGGACGGGCGACATCGTAGACTACCTGCTTATGGTGCGCACGATCGAAGACGACTTCGATGAATCCATGCACATCGAAATCAACGAGCAGCAGTTCGGAGGGCATGATCTGCTGGCGGAAGCGGAACTCCTCGGCAACACGCTCATCCTGAGGTTCAAGCAGGGGATCGAGGCTCTCGATGGTGCAAGCGAACTGGCGCTGACGTTTGCCGAGACACAGGAAAACCTGACCAGCCTCGAGATTGGCGCATTCCGTGTGCTGGGTGATGCTCTCAAGGGCGGCCACGCCTGACCAGCGCCGTTCGTGAGTTACAGCCTTTATATTCTTCGCTGCGCGGACGGCAGTCTCTATACCGGCATCGCGCTCGACGTCGTCCGCCGACTGGAAGAACATCGCAACGGCGTTCGCGGCGCCAAGTACCTGCGCGGCAGAACGCCCGTGGAACTCGTGTTCGAGCGACCTGCCGGTGATCGTTCCGCGGCTCTGCGCCTGGAATATCGCGTCAAGCGAATGAGCAGGCCCGAGAAGGAAGCGCTGATCGGCGGCAACCTGTCGCCGCTTTACACCGCTGAAGGCTGAATCACTCAGGCGTCCGGCGTTTGTTCCGGATACAGCACCAGGGGCTCTCCGAAGACCGGGAGATACAGCTGAGTATCCCGGTCCCAGGTATCGCGTATGTCCCTGAGCCATCCCGCGTTCCTGGCGAAGTTATCGATCAGCTTCGGAGGCAGCGCGATTTCGCCGAACGGGCGCGTCTGGTCTTCGAAATGCACCGGGAAGACTCGAGTAGCGCCGGTCGACGTCACCAGGGCCTGCCAGTAGCGCTCCGCATAATCACGGCCGAGGCTGCCGAGCAGTGCGACACCGAGCATTACGACATCGGCCTGTACGTCGTCGAGCGCGCCCGGTTTGTATCCCGCGCTGCTCTGCACGATGGTCGTTCCCTGTGGGTGCGAGATCACGACGGAGTAGCTCCCCCCTTCGCGCCAGGCCGTGATCGGTGCGGGCAGTTCGAGCGGCTCGTCGACGGTTCCGGCCAGCGGTACCTCACCGCGAAGTCCGATTGGCGCATGGGCGGCAGGCAGCAGCGTCACCGTGAAGTCGCCGAAGTTATAGGGGGCTCCGACCTCGGCAATGACTATCTGGTCTTCGGGCACGCCGGCACCGCGCGCGATGTTCGCGGTCGTCTCGGAACCCAGGATCGATGCGCTGCTGCGATTCGCGATCGCGCCGACGTCCATGGCGTGGTCGTAGTGCGAGTGAGCGGGGATGATCGCGGCAAGCCGGCGTATCTGGTACTCGTCCATGACGTAGTTGATCATCGGCGCGTCGCAGCTTACCGGTCTCCTCGCCAGCGACTCGAAGAGACTCGGGCGTGATATGAAGCCGTCGATCAGGATCTGTGTATCGCCGTCGTCGAACAGGAGCGTCGTGACGCCTAGCCAGGTGGCCGTGACCGCCGTTTCCGGTACGTCGTCCACAACCTGCGGATGCAGTCCGGTATCGGCGATTTCGCCGCGATCCTGCCAGGCCCAGGCCAGGAGCACAGCGAACAACAGGACAATGCTTGCGATGGTGATAAGTGTCCGCTTCGCGAAGCGCTTTACGTCCTGAATCGTGACCATCGGCATTGCGCCAAGATACCATCAACCTCGTAATCGGGCATCGTCACGAAGAGGGGAATATGGACCTTAACCAGGTAACGCTGCCGGCACTGGATGTCGGGGAATCGGCGGAATTTTTCAAGCGAATGGGGTTCTTGCAGATCGTCGATTCGCCCCACTATGCGCGGTTCGAGTGCCCGGACGGTGACGCCACGTTTTCCCTGCATGCTGTCGAATCCGTATCGGGGGAATCGGGCGTTACCGTGTACTTCGAACATGAGGCGCTGGATGAGCTTTGTGCCGAACTCGAGTCGCGCGGTTTCGAATTCGCACAAAAGCCCGCGGATCGGTCCTGGCTATGGCGCGAAGCGATCCTCATCGACCCGGCGGGCAATCGGATTTGTCTTTACCGGGCCGGCGAGAATCGTAAGTATCCGCCGTGGCGAACGGGCTAGACGCTTGCCGCAGCCTGCTGCCCGGGGCACCCGGGTTCTTCCGGCGCCGTGAAATCCACGGCTTTCCCGGTCTCGAGCAGGGTCTTGAGCCCCGCGATAACGTGCGGCCAGCCGACGGCGACCATGGTCGCCGTCACCGAATTTTCTTCGAGCCGATCGTGGGTCACGGTCAGGCGCGTGCCCGCGCGAACAGGCTCCAGCTTGAATGTCACCCGCGATACGGGATCGCCGATCGCGTCCGGATTACGCAGGAATCGCCAGGTGTAGGACAACTCTTTCGGGGGATCAGCGGTGAGTATCTCGCCGGCGACGCCCACGCTGTCGTCGGCGTTCAGGAATTCTATCGTTGCGCCGGGTGCAAAATCGGCGCGCACGCGTGTGCCGTGCCAGTATTGCCGGGTGAATTCCGCGGTGGTCAGGCCCTCCCAGACACGCTCCGGTGGGGCCGCGATGACGGTCATATAGACGAATTCGGGTTTACTCATGTTCGTTCTCCTGCAATGCGTCTCTGAGATTGAGGATGGCGGCGGCCCGCTGACCGGAGAAACGGTCCAGCCAGCGGCGACTGATTTCGGCGATCGGCATCGGGTTCAGGTAATGCAGCTTTTCGCGCCCGTGCCATTGGCAGCTGACGAGCCCGGCTGCCTCGAGTACCGCGAGATGTTTTGCGACTGACTGCCGGCGTATCCTGAGGCCGTCGACGAGCTCGGTCAGCGTCTGGCCCTGCTTCTCGAGCAGGCGATCCAGCAGTTCACGTCGTGTCGGGTCAGCCAGGGCCCTGAAGGTCGCATCCATCGTTTAAAAGGCAGCTAAATGGTTGCCTTTTATTATGCAGCCAAAAGGCTGCATGTCAAGCGACCTATTGGCCGGCGGCGAATTTGGCCAGGTAGCCGGTCAGGGGTGCGAGGTAATTGCCCATGGCGTAGCCCAGCAGAGCCATCAGCACGGAGACCGGCACGAGGCTCGGCTTGTGATGGGCTGCGACGATCGGTGCAGAGGCGGCGGCGCCGATATTGGCGGCCGAGGCAATGGCGACGCTATGCACATCGACGCGAAAGAGCCATGCGCCGGCAAGGCAGAATGCACCATGAATGAAGATCCAGATGAATGCGCCGAGCAGGAATGCCGGTGCCTGCGCGAGACCGCCAATCTCGGCCCGTGCCCCGATTCCCGCTACAAAGATATAGACCAGCGCCGTTCCCATTGCCGTCGAATTGGGGAGGCGTGATACGGGGGTTGCCGAAAGCAGAAGTGCTACCGTCGTAACCAGCAGGATGCGCGTCGTCGACTCGCCGAACACGGGTGCGAGCGGTTCGAAGTTTGTGCCGATCCACTGCGAGATACCGGGTGCGAGGGCAATGCCTATCCAGGTGACGCCGATGACGATCGCGGCCAGGAACACGTACTCGGGCATCGTCGGCGGATGCTCTTCCTCGGCGTGGAGTTCCGCAGCCGCTTCCATCGCGGCAAGTCTTTCTTCGGGCACACGTGCCCAGGCATTGAATCGATCTGCGAAGTTGCGTGACATCAGGAGCAGCGGAAGCCACACGATATAGACGGCGTTGTCGGCGATAACGGCAAGGCCGAATAGTTCGCTGGACGTGCCGAGCATCTCTTTCGTCGCCGCCATATTGGCTGTGCCGCCGATCCAGCTGCCGGCCAGCGCGCCGAAGCCCATCCATGCATCGTCCGACAGCCACCGGTGCACGATCATGTAAGAGATGACACCGCCTGCCATGACGCCGGCCGTTCCCATCAACATGACCAACACGCCCTTGCCCATGATGCGTATTACGGCGGGCACGTCGACCTTGATCAGCATCAACACGATGAAGGCTGGTAGCGCGAACGTGCTTAGACCGCTGTAGATGATTGACTTGTTGGGGATGATCGAAGCGCCGCCGATATCCACGTTACTGAGAATGACCGGTGTAATGTAGATAAACAGCAACGGCGGAACGTACTGAAAGAATTTCGCCCCCGTCGCCCGCTCGAGATAAAAGAAAAACCCGGCGACGGCGCAGAGTATGGCCAGAACGCCGATCGGCGAGGAAATCAGGGCTGCGGTTTCGTGCATGCTCGGCGCGTCCGACGGCAACAAAGCGCCCGAGTATAAAGCATCGCGGAGCGAGCCGCGCCGCGCGAGGTCAGGTGAAGCTCAGCTGCGAGGCGTGATCCTTGCGAGTGTCGTCGTCCGTAAGGGCTGCGGACCTGACGGTCATCCAGACGGCGTCCCAGTCCTCGATCTTACTCGGGCCAAATACGAACTTGGCGATGAAGCTCTCGAGCTGTCCGACACGAATGACGTTTTTCGGTGGCGCCGAGGTGAATTCCACGGAACCGGTGAATATGACCAGGTTGGCAACCGGTACCTCGGGAACGATCTTCTGTAGCGCGCGTGTCCGGCCCTCATTCTGGATCAGAGGATTCAGGAAGCGGCGACGTGTTACGCCATCAACATTGGTCCATTGCGGTTCATCGGGTTCACCAAATACGACGCCGTTGTAGTGCTTTGTCTGGATGCAGAGAATACCGCCCGCCGTCATGATCGCATGGTCGATCTTGGCAATGCCGCCATAAGCGCCGGGCAGCATGAAGTCGTGCAGGACGTCCTTGCTCCGTGCTGCCAGTGCGCGCCGAATCCTGTATTCACCAAGGCGTGAAACGAAGTAGTGTGCGATCTGGGTCGCTGCCTTGCGGAATATGAGCGTCAGGAAGAGAGCGCCGCCGATCGTGAACATGAACACCGCCGGCGCCACGCTGGTTATTCCCGTGGCAACGGCCGTTTCCGCCGCAACCGCGGGCAGCGCGATCAGCGGCAAGCCGGACAGCAACGATCGTAAGACGGTGAACATGGGTGAAGAATAGGCCCAATTCACAGGGAAGTTAACGTAATGCGTCACGTTTTTGACGAATTATCAGCCCCCGGGTAGGCGAGGAAATAACCATCGATTTCGGCGACCGACACACTGGTGCCGTAGACGCGGCTCAGCAGTTCCGGCGTGAGGACAGACGCCTTCGGCCCGTCCGCGGCGATCTCGCCACGGTCGAGGACCACGACCCGGCCTATTTCAGGCGGAATCTCGTTCAGGTGATGTGTCACGATGATGATGTTGCGTCCCTCCCTGGCGAGAGCCCTGACACGCGCCAGGTAATCGAAGCTCGCCGCGAAGTCGAGACCGGAGGTCGGCTCGTCGAGGATCAGCGTATCCGGCCGGTGCACCAGCGCACGCCCGAGCAAGCAGCGCCGCTGCTGGCCGGTGGACATCGATCGCAGTGGCGTGGCGGCGAGTTCTGCAATGCCGAGCTGCTCGAGGATGTCATGGGCGGCGGCGATGTTCTCCTCGTCGATCCGGTCCTCCAGGATGCCGTGAACGCCGATGCTGGAAAGAAAACCCGATAGAACGACGTCGAGCGCGGTCGTCGCCGGCCGGTAACCCTGCTGCAGGTCATGAGAGACGATGCCGATGTGCCGGCGCAGGTCCCAGACATTCCATCGCTCCCGTCCGAGGATGCGGACCCACGAGTCCTGCCGTTCCACCGGGTAAAGCTCGCGATTGATGGTCTTCAGCAACGTCGTCTTGCCCGAACCGTTCGGGCCGAGGATGGCAACGCGCTCATGCCGATCGATCGTGAGCGACAGCCCGTCGAATACTCGGGTATTGCCACGCCAGATCGTCGCGTTGCGGATATCGATAAGCGGTGGCTCGGCCATGGGCTAACCCTGGCGTTCCAGGTCTCTCTCGAGAATCGACTCGAGTTCCCGGGCCGCATCCTTTGCAGACTGGATAAGCTTGTCTTCGGATTCGTGCATCGCGTATTGCTCCAGGAGCAACTTCTCGTCGGCGTCGCGAAACGTATCGGACACATGCCGAACGTCGCTCTCGTCCAGCCCCAGCTTGCTCAGGACGCTTTCACCCATCGCGAGACTCGACAAAAGCGTGTCACGGAAGATCCTGTCGACACCGACATCCATCAGCATATGGGCGTGCCGGCGATTGTGAGCGCGCGCGATGATTGTCAGGTTCGGAAACTGGCGCTTTGCGGTCTCGGCAATATGAAGCGATGTCTCCATATCCGCCGTGGCGATAACCAGTATTTTTGCTCGAGACGCACCGGCCGCACGCAGTACCTCGGGGCGCGCCGCGTCGCCGAAATGCACGGCGTTGCCGTAACGGCGCACGATATCTACCTGCGAGGAATCGATCTCGAGGGCCGTGAACGGTTTGCCGATACTGCGTAGCAACCTTCCGACGATCTGGCCGACGCGGCCGAACCCGGCGATGATGACTTCGTGGTGCTCTTCAGGTATGTCGTCGAAGTCCGGCGACGCGGAACCGCCGAGTTTCGAGCCGAGATACTCATTGAACAGGTAGACGAACGGCGTCAGCAACATCGACACAGCGACGGCCAGTATCAGTTCGTCGATGAGACCCGCCGGCAGCAGACGTTCGCGCGCGGCCAGGGCGAATAGCACGAACGCGAATTCACCGCCTTGCGACATTACCGCGGCAAGGCTCAACGCGTTGCGCCGGTC
>JBFEXY010000106.1:0-7668 GCA_041562415.1 Woeseiaceae bacterium | reverse complement strand
TTCGAGCCGGGCGTCCGTCTGGCGATTCGTTTCGTTGACGTAGTCGTGCAAGAAATTGCCGAGGTGGGTGCCCGGTAAGCAAGTCAATGATCCGGACGGCGATGAACCTCGACGGTTGCGTGAACGATCCCGAGCCTGGGCGGGATCCGTGACCGGTAGTCGGCTGGTGAGTTTGGTTTATCGCTGACAATAGCGATGTCCGCCGCGTAGATCCCCGGCCCGATGCTCCAGCAGTGCAGGTCGGTGATACGCTCGCCAGCGTGCGACTCCAGGGCTTCCCTGATCGCCGCGATCACCTCTTCGTCGGCCTGGCGGTCGAGCAAGACTCTCGCGGAATCCCTGATGAGCCCGTACGACCATCTCGAGACGAGCGCTGCGCCGACGATACCCATGAAGGGATCGAGCCAGTTTGCCCCGTAGAACTTGGCGGCGAGCAGGGCAATGATCGCGAGCACCGACGTCAGGGCATCCGCGAGGACGTGCAGGTACGCGGCCCGCAGGTTGTGGTCGTGGTGATGCGCATGGCCGTGATCGTGATGACCGTGATGGTCGTCGCGACCATGCGGTGTAGCCGCGAAAATCCATGCGCTGAGCGCGTTCACGATCAGACCGACCACTGCGACGATCAGTGCCTGGTTGTACGAAATCTCAACCGGGGATATGAACCGTGACGTACTCTCCGTCACCATAATCAAGGCGAAGCCGAGGAGCAGAACCGCGCTCGCGAATCCGGCGAGACTGTTGAGTTTCCCGGTGCCGAACGAAAAACGTTCATCAGTCGCGAGTCTGCGGGCGATGACATAGGCGAGGAAGGCGATGCCGAGCGCCGCGGCATGCGACGCCATGTGCAGGCCGTCTGCGAGCAACGCCATCGAGCCGTAGACGAGCCCGGCGGCGATTTCGACAACCATCATTGTTGCCGTGATAAGTACCACGATCAACGTGCGTTTCTCGCCGGGCCGCACCCGGTCCTGCGCGAATACGTGATCGTGCTGCCAGCTTTCCGTGTCTCGCGTGTGCATAGGCTCTATTCAAGCAATGGGGTACGGGCGATTTTCGCACATGGTGTGTCGATGTAGAGATATGAAGTCGGGATTCATTATTGATTTTGCACAGGTATGATGCCTCTCCCTGCTCGCCGGTAACGATTTGCAGCGAGGGAAGATAATGTACAAGCTTCACTACCCGACATGAAGTGCAAACCTCAAATGGAACACGGCGATGGCTGGATCGAAGATATTCTGGGACCGGATTGCGAAGCGATATGCAAAGAAGCCAGTTGGCGATGAAGCGGCTTATCAACGCAAGCTCGCCACAACGCGTGAATACTTTCGGTCCGACATGGAGGCGCTGGAAATCGGCTGCGGTACAGGCTCGACTGCGATCGCTCATGCGCCATACGTGAGGCATATTCGTGCGACCGATATTTCGGACAAAATGATCGAGATCGCCAGGGAGAAGGCGGCTGCGGCGAAGGTAGGGAACGTGACCTTCGAAACCGGCGCTATCGAGGATCTCGATCTAGCCAACGAATCCGTCGACGCCGTACTGGCGCTGAGCGTATTGCATCTACTGGACGACAAGGAGGCGGCAGTCGCCCGAATTCACGACGTGCTCAGGCCAGGCGGAATCTTTGTCAGCAACACGGTATGTCTCGGCGATAGCATGAAATGGTTCCGGTTCGTCGGGCCCATCGGACGATGGCTCGGCGTGTTCCCGCTCGTGCGGATCTTCACTCGGAACGAACTCGAAGAGAGCCTCACCGGCGCCGGATTCGTGATCGAGCACGAATGGCAGCCCGACAAGCGAGTAGTCTTCTTCATTGCCCGGAAATCCGGGTGAATATCGCGGTCAGGACAGCAAGAGCGCTGCTGCTTCTTGCAGGGGCGGTTGCCAGCGCCTTGCTTATCGGCTTCGTCGTGCTCTTGCTATGGCCGTTGCCGGAAATGCCGGCCGACGGGCTCCAGGGCGATTTCCTGATCCAGAATGTCGACGTAGTCGACGTCCGTAACGGACGCCTGCTGCAGGGGCGCGATGTCGTCGTGCGTGACGGCGTGATAAGCGACATATCGGGTGCCGCGCCGCTATCGCGGCCGGAAGGCCTGATCGAAATCGACGGCAAAGGGAAGTTCCTCTTACCGGGTCTCTGGGATATGCATACGCACTCCACGAAGCTTGCGCCGCAGTATTACCATCCGCTGCTAATCGCGAATGGCGTAACCGGCGTGCGGGAGATGTGGGGATGCATGTCGGAACCCGACAGCTTCGTCGCTTGCAACGACGATCGCCGGCGCTGGAACGATGCATTGACTGGGGGCCGCGGTCTGTCGCCGCGTTTCATACAGCACGGTAGTTTTCAGATCAACGGAGGCAACGAAGTGCCGGACGGTTTTCCGGCATTCTTCAAGGCGCGGAATGCAAGCGATGTGCACCAGCTGGTCGCTTTTTACGCAGGAACAGGAGCGGACTTCCTGAAGATCTATAGCGAATTGCCAAGGGAAGCCTATTTCGCCGTGGCGGAGGCAGCTCGCGCTCGCGGTTTGGCCGTTGCGGGGCATCGACCCCTGAGTGTCTCTCTTGAGGAGTTGCTGGCGGCCGGCCAGCGAAGCGTCGAACATCCGCGCGTCTTCCTGTTCGAGTGTTACAGCAACGGGGCGCAATTTCGTGCACTGCCCGACCCCCTGGCCGCCTATGATCAGGCGCTGCGGAAGCGACTTGCGGTTGAGCACGACGACGAATGCCGTAAGGAGTTGATCGACGCGTTGGCAACATCGGATACGTGGTGGGTGCCGACGCTGCAGGTGATGCGAATGAGTGCGTTGGCAAGCGACGCGGAATTCCGATCAGACCCGCGCCTCGATTTCATACCGTTCCTCATCAGGGAGGGCATGTGGATGCCGGATGCCGATCGTGCCGCGTCCGAGACGACCGGGGAAAACGTGCACGGTCTGCTGTACAGGATGGCGACGAAGCACGTTGCAGAGGCCCATGCAGCCGGTGTGAAGATCCTGCTCGGCACGGACGCCGGCGACACCTACATATTTCCGGGCTTCAGCGTTCACGACGAACTCGCCGCTTTCGTCGCAGCCGGTATTTCCCCGTCGGCGGCGATCAGCAGTGCGACCATTGATGCGGCCGCGTTTGCGGGGCTGGACGCGAACTATGGCTCGATCGAGGTAGGGAAGACGGCCGACATGATACTGCTCGACGCCGATCCACTGTCCGATATTCGCAATACGCAGCGAATCCAAGGGCTGTTTTTTAACGGCAAGTTCTACGATCGGAGCGCATTGGATCGCCTGCTCGATTTTGCAGCGAACCGGGCCGGCAGCATCCATACCAATGTTCATCTCCTCTGGGCGGTGATGACAAGCCCGCTCATGCGAGTCCAGCTTGCGGATTAGCCGCAATTCTTGCAGCGTATCGGGTAGTGAACGTCGGATCACGACCAGGGAGTACGCGAATGCGAGCGACGACCGATCTCTACGACGATTTTGAGGACACCTGTAATACCTGCTCCATCCAGTTTCGGGATTTCGGCGGCCGCAAGCGCTTCTTCGGCAGGATCCGAACCGTCAGGTGCTTCCATGACAACGTGCTGTTTCGGCAACTGCTGGGCGAGCCCGGCGACGGCGGCGTCATCGTCGTGGATGGTGGTGGCTCCACGGCAATAGCCCTGATGGGCGACATGCTCGCCGCGCGAGCGCGTGATAACGGATGGGCGGGCGTCATCATCAACGGTGCGATTCGCGATTCCGCCGAGATCGCCGGTATCGATATCGGCGTCAAGGCGCTTGGCGTCAACCCCGCGAAAAGCGCGAAGAAAGGGGAAGGCGAGACGGACGTCGCCGTGGAGTTCGGTGGTGTCCGTTTCAGGCCTGGCGAATGGGTCTACTGTGACGAGGACGGCGTGCTGGTCTCGCCAGAGGAATTGCGCTAGAAAGCCGCCGACAGCGCGGAGGCGCCTCTGCGGGAACTGCGCAAGCTGCATGTAGATATCCCGGTCCTGCTGCTCGTCAGTACATCTGTTTCCGAACTGATCGAGGGCGCCAGACGTTCGAGCCAGGTCTGCGTTATCGCGAAGCCATGTGTCGACCAGTCACTGACCAAGCGTGTTTTGCGGTTCAGAGGGAGCGGCCTGACCACCCACAGCAATGCCGGGAGACTGCAGGACGGTAGCGATATCTGGCATGCGGAATGATTCCGTGGTGTCTATACTTCTGCCACGGATGTAACACCGTGCTCGCAATACATGCCCAAACGATCGCGACGAAAAAGCACGACTATTCGCGTCGGCATCGCCGACAAGAGCCCGCTCGTCCGAGCGGGACTTCGGCACCTGTTCGAGAACGACGAACGGTTCGACCTGGTGACGGTTTGCAACGACGGATCGTCGCTGCTCGCCTCACTCGGAGACCAGCCGCTCGACGTGGTGATATCGGGCTGGGTAATCGAGCCGGGCAGGGGGAAATACATACTGGACCAGTTGCGTGGCAGTGCCGATGCGCCGCGCATCATTATCTACACCGGGTCAGACGACGAGAATATTCCCGTTCTGGCGATGGCCCACGGGGCTGCGGCATTCGTGTCCAAACGCGAAGAGACCGACTACCTGCTCGACACCACAGCCTCCGTGGGGGCCGGTCACATGGTATTCCCGTTCGTGGATGTGCGGCGTATTCACCTGAACCCGCTGACGACGCTAACGCATCGCGAAATGGAAGTCCTCGCCGCCGCGGCTACCGGGCAAACGACAAAGGAGATAGCGACTGCCCAGGGCGTGACGCCCAACACCGTGAAGTTTCACCTCCGCAACATCTACGAAAAGCTCGGCGTCAGCAACCGCAGCCAGGCGATCGCCATTTACCTGAAATCCTGACGGTCAACAGCCCCACCCATATGGGTGGTGTTAGTACTACCCGTATTTCAGACCACTACCCACTCGTATGCATATGCCGTCGTGGAAGCACGCTGGCTAGCATCGTTGTCACTGCACTCCAAACCGGCATTTGCTGCTGGAGTCAAGGTGGGGGAAACCAACATGCCTACATTCCAAACGCTTGAAGACTTCCTGGAAAAGGAACAACGCGATGACGAAACAGGACGAGCGGTGCTGCAGCTCTGCCGGCAGCTGAGGAGCGCACTCATCAAGATCTCGACAGTAGTCGCCTGTGGGCCGCTGGCTGGCGACCTGGCGGCGGCGCAGGGCAGCAATCCCGACGGCGACGTGCAGAAGAAGCTGGATATCGTCGCCCACGACTACGTAATCGAAACGCTCAGGGAGTCGCCGGCGGCGTGGGTGCTGTCCGAGGAACACGACACACCCATCGAACTGGACCGTACCCGACCGCTCGCCATCGCCATAGACCCTCTCGACGGCTCTTCGAACATCGAGACCAACGCGCCGATCGGCACGATCTTCAGCATCCTCCCGAACCCCGGACCGGATGCGACACCCGAGGCAGTGTTCCTGCAGCCTGGTACCGAGCAGCTTGCAGCGGGCTACTGCATCTACGGGCCACATACCAAGCTCGTGCTGACAATCGGTAAGGGAACGGAAATGTTCACCCTGGACCCGATGAACAAGGAGTTTCGCCATACCCGGACGGAGACGGCGATTCCCGAGACCACGACCGAGTTTGCGGTCAATGCCTCGAACGCGCGCCACTGGGAACGCGCCGTCCGCTCCTATTTCGATGACTGTATTGCCGGCGACCCGGGTATGCCGCGCGGCAACTACAACATGCGCTGGATTGCCTCGCTGGTGGCGGAGTGCCACCGCATCCTCGTCCGCGGCGGCGTGTTCCTTTACCCGCGGGACAAGCGAGAGGGCTACGAGCACGGACGCCTGCGGCTCCTGTATGAAGCCAACCCGATTGCCATGCTCGTCGAACAGGCCGACGGCTATGCCACAACCGGAGAGCAGCGCATTCTGGAGGTACAGCCTCGTGACTTCCATCAGCGCATACCCCTGATCTTCGGTTCCCGCAAGGAAATCCGGCGCATCGAGGACTACTACGCGGGCAAAAACATGACGGCGGCAAGATCAGAGCTCTTCGCCGAACACGGCCTGTTCAGGAATTGAATGCCAGGGACGAGGGACGAGAACAATGTCGACAGCACATCCAATTATTTCCGTTACCGGTTCTTCTGGTGCGGGTACCACATCGGTCAGGCACACGTTCGAGCAGATCTTCCGGCGTGAGGGGATCAACGCGGCGTACATCGAAGGCGACGCCTTCCACGCCTACGACCGCGCCAACATGAAGCGCGTCATGCAGGAAGAGAGCGAAAAGGGCAATAATCACTTCAGCCATTTCGGTCCCACGGCCAACCTGCTGGAGCGGCTCGAGGCGGCGTTTCGGGAGTTCGGCGAGACCGGCCGGGCGACGACGCGGCACTACATTCATGATGCCAGTGAGGCTGCGTGCTACGGCTCCGAGCCGGGCACGTTCACCGACTGGGAACAGACGGCGGCCGACGTCGACCTGCTGTTCTACGAAGGGCTCCACGGCGCAGTCGTGACCGATGACGTCAACATCGCGCAGTATGCCGACCTGAAGATAGGCGTCACGCCGGTCATCAACCTGGAGTGGATACAGAAGCTGCACCGCGACCGCTTCCAGCGCGGCTATACGCAGGATACGATCATGGACACCATCCTGCGGCGCATGCCGGACTACATCAACTACATTTGTCCGCAGTTCAGCGAGACGACGGTCAACTTTCAGCGGATACCGACGGTCGATACGTCGAATCCGGCGATCGCAGAATGGATACCCACGGCCGACGAGTCGATGGTCGTCATACGCTTCACCAATCCGCACGGAATAAATTTTTCCTACCTCCTGACGATGATCCCGGACAGCTTCATGTCGCGCGCAAACTCCATCGTCATTCCGGGCGGGAAACAGGACCTTGCCATGCAGCTGGTGCTGACGCCGCTCATCATGAAGCTGATCGAACGCAAGCGGCGGGCGGCCTGAGCACGAAGGAAAGCACATGAACGCGATAGCAGAAAAACAGAATCCCGTCGCCAGCGCCGCCAGCAACGACATGGCCAACGCGCTGCGTATGCTGGCTGCCGATGCCGTACAACGAGCAAATTCCGGGCACCCCGGCATGCCGATGGGCATGGCCGACGTCGCTACCGTGCTGTTCTCGCGGTTCCTGAAATTTAATCCGCAGGACCCCGCATGGCAGGACCGCGACCGCTTCGTGCTATCGGCCGGCCACGGCTCGATGCTGATCTATTCGCTGCTGCACCTGACGGGCTACGACGCCATGAGCCTCGACGAGCTGAAGAACTTTCGCCAGCTCGGTAGCAAGACGGCCGGACACCCGGAGTACGGACATGCACCCGGCGTCGAGATGACGACGGGGCCGCTGGGGCAGGGCATCACGACGGCAGTCGGGATGGCTCTCGCGGAGCGCATGCTAAATACGCGCTTCGGCGATGAGCTCGTCGATCACTACACCTATGTCCTGGCCGGCGATGGCTGCCTGATGGAGGGCATCAGCCAGGAGGCAATATCTCTGGCCGGGCATCTGCGGCTGTCGAAGCTCGTCGTCCTGTGGGACGACAACTCGATCAGTATCGACGGCCCGACCGGCCTGAGCACGTCTGATGATCAGCTGTTGCGCTTCAAGGCATCGAACTGGGAGGTG
>JBFEXY010000105.1:0-7741 GCA_041562415.1 Woeseiaceae bacterium | reverse complement strand
GGCTGAACCGACATCGCTTATGTCTGTCAGGTGAACCTGTCCTGCGAGCAGCGATTCATCGCATTGAGCATGGAAACCGCCACTACGCCGGGCGAGTGCTGCGGCAAAACTCAGGCCCGCGACGATCGAAGGCTCCTCGACTACCATGGGTGCCAGGCGATCGGTGCCGTTGATGATGAAGTTGGGCACAATCGCGAAAGGCAGGCCGAACACGCCGATGACGTTTTCGATAATCCTGTCAGCGGCCGCCGGCAACAATACATGGCGACCTTCCCGCAGCGCGGATGCGTCCTCGGCCGACAGCAAACCTTGCTGTTCGAGCCGGTCGATGCGTTGTCCGACGTCTAAGCGGTATAAGCCGGATATCTGGGAATTTTTCACGGTTTGTCTTTATCGTGCAGCATGGCGCCGCGCGGATCGATGCCCAATTCGAGCCGAGTGAACCCGGAGCGCGCCGCGGTTTTCTCGAATGATGCCAGCGATGCCCTGCTCGTCGCCAGCGCGACACCGATGTCGCCGCCACCCGCACCGCAGGGTTTGTACACGAGCCCATCGTCGGCCGCCCGTTCCGCAAGCGCCGCGTGGCCTGCAGCGAAGATGCCCAGCCCATGAATTTCGTCGAAACGCTTCAGCGCCCTGGCGTATTTGCCGAGTTCTGCAACGACTTCGGGCGCATCTCCGCTTGCGAATACGGCTGCCATCGCCCTCGACGCTTCGCCCAGCTGGTCTCGCGACGGACTGTCGGGCTGACCGCGGAACTGTTTGAGCTTGCCTTGCGTCCCGCTCGCAACACCGCTCCAAAGGACGCTGCAGTACAGCCCCTCGGGCCACTCGAGCGGTGCTGAATGGCGATGCTCCATGCGGTATTCGATAATTCCCCCGGCGATACTGCAGGCGATGTCGACGCCGCTCCCGGAGCCGCCCTGAAACTGCCGGTGGGCGGAATGCGCGACGCTCGCCGCGGCGCCACCGTCCATCGAACTCAATGCGGTAGCGATTGCGACCGTTAATGCGGCACTCGAGCCCAGCCCGATCTTGTTTCCGCTGCCACTGTCGCGAAATTCCCTTGTATCCAGTGCAATAGCGAGTGAACCTCCAGTGGACGACGGCCGGGACGCGTTCCAGACCGTTTCGAACAGCTTGAAGTCCTGGCTCCCGGCCAGCCAGGTCAGCCCTCTGCTATCAGCCGTAAATCGAGCTGTCACGCCGGAAAATCCGGGTGCCGTCACTACGTGGTGATCGCCATCGTGTCCTTCGATCGATACGACGGCGCGACGATCGACGGCAACGCAGATCGCCGGAGCGCCGTCCAGCACCGCGTATTCGCCCGACAAAACGAACTTGCCCGGCGCACTCGCCGCGATCCGCATCAGTCCCGGTTTACCAGGGCTGCGCCCGCGCCGATGCCGCTCACGAGCACTGACTGAACGCCGGAGACACGCGACAGGGCCTCGACCACTTGTGTTTCGTCATCAGGCAGGCAGATAACCTTCACCTGGGGGCCGGCATCAATGGTGAAGAACGCCGAAACACCGTCGGCCTGAAGCTCCCGTACACGCTCGAGACACGCCACCGTCGCAGCATTCCAGAAGACGACAGGAGGCCGCGACGCCCACATGACCGAATGCATCTTCAGGCAGTTGTGCTCCGCGACACTCGCAAGCTTGCCGAAGTCACGAACCGTAATAGCGTCCCTTGCCGTCGAGATGTCCATGTCCTGCTCCTCTATCCAGCGGGAATAGAAAGGCGAAGTCTTGCGACTGGCCTCCATGGCCTCGCCGGAACCGACGGCTTTCGGCGTCGCTGACGTAACAGCGGCGATAACCCGCAAGGGCCACGCTTCGCGATCCAGTATCGTGTGCACGGCGATACTATCCCCGTCGTTGCGCAGTTCGACGAAACCACCGTACAGCGACCGTGCGGCGGAACCGGATGCCTGCCCCGCCAGTTGCGCCAGTTCGTGGGTCGTTCGTTCCTGGCCTCCCGCCGCGGATGCCGCGACCGTCAGGGCCGCGAATGACGACGCAGAGGAGGCGAGACCTGCCGCGATAGGAAAGTTGCTGTCACTGATTACGCGTGCCCGCACGCGGTCGGCACCGAGGACTGAATCGAGGCATCGCACGACCCGCGGCAGCAGCGACGGCGCATCGCGTCCGTTGACATGAAGCTCGTCGGCATCGAGTCCGCCGTCGAGCTCCACGCACATGGTCGTGCAAAGCTCATCGAGCGTGACAGAAATCGAACCTACTGCAGGAAGGTTGCGATTGCGGTCGCGCTTACCCCAGTACTTGATGAGAGCGATGTTGGGTTGGGCTCTCGCAGTTGCCCTCATAATGGTGGATTCCGGCATGATCGAAGCGGACGGGACGGCGAATTATAGCCTAGACAGGGTTGCGCCCCGCGACCCGAAAAAGTGTACGCTACAGGGCCGATTGACCGCCAGCGAGACCCGGTGGCAGAGAATTTCGAACAGCGCATCCCCCGCTACACCGTCCGCGTCGAGGCAAAGCTCGACGCCGTGCTGCCGGGTAGTCACGTACAACCGAGCCGACTGCACGAAGCGATGCGCTACGCGATCTTCAACGGTGGCAAGCGGGTGCGTCCACTGCTCGTTTACGCCGCAGGAGAATGCCTGGGCGTTGCGGAAGCGCTGCTCGACTCTCCGGCCGCGGCGATCGAATTGATTCATGCATTCTCGCTCGTGCACGACGATCTTCCTGCAATGGACGACGACGACCTGCGACGCGGTATGCCGACGCTGCATCGCAAGTTCGACGAAGCGACGGCTATCCTCGCTGCCGACGCCATGCAGCCACTGGCCTTCGCGGTGCTGGCTGAAATCGAAGGCGTTCCTGGGGAAGTCCGGGCAAATCTCGTGAAGCTGGTTGCCGCTGCCTGCGGCTCCACCGGCATGACGGGCGGCCAGTCCATAGATCTCGGCGCCGAGGGTCGGGCTCTCGAGGCGGCAGAGCTGGAACACATGTTCTCGCTCAAGACCGGGGCACTGATCCGCGCTTCGGTCATGTCCGCCAGCGTGCTCGCAAACTCGGTACCGGCCGAGTACTCGGCAGCGCTGGACGGGTTCGGGCGCGCGATCGGACTCGCGTTCCAGATCCGCGATGACCTGCTGGACGTCGAGGGCAAGACCGAGGACATCGGCAAGACGGCAGGTTCCGACGAACGCATGAACAAGGCGACCTATCCCGGCCTGTTCGGCGTCGACGCCTCGCGCCGTCGCTGCGACGAGTTGCTTGAGGAAGGCCTCGCCCATCTCGATGCGCTTCCCGACGCCGCCGCACTGAGTTGGCTGGCCCGTTTCATCGTGGACAGGGGCAAGTAAGAACATGGCCACGCAGGTCATCCTGCATGTGGACATGGATGCGTTTTATGCGTCCATCGAGCAGCGGGACAATCCCGAACTGCGTGGCAAGCCGGTCGTCGTGGGCGGCGGTGCGAACCGCGGCGTCGTTGCCGCCGCAAGCTACGAGTCCCGCGTCTATGGCATTCGCTCCGCAATGCCGATGGCGGAAGCGCACAGGCGCTGTCCGGATCTCGTTCGCATTGCGCCGCGCATGACCCACTACCAGCATGTATCTCGAGAGATCTTTGCCGCCTTCAACGAATTCACGCCGCTGGTCGAGGGGCTGTCGCTCGACGAGGCATTCCTGGATGTCACGATGAGCCGCCGTCTCTTCGGCTCGGGGCGCCGTATAGCCGCGGCGATCAAGGACAGGATACGCGAGCGCACCGGTCTGACGGCTTCGGTCGGCGTCGCCACAAACAAACTGGTCGCTAAGATCGCTTCGGACCTCGACAAACCGGACGGTCTCGTCGTCGTTGACCCGGACCGGGTGCAAAAAGTCCTCGACCCCCTGCCGGTGTCCGTGATTCCCGGGATTGGCAGACAGACACTCGCGCGCCTGAATGCGATCGGCGTGCATACTATCGCCGAACTGCGCCGCGCCCCCGACCGCGACCTGGAACCTGTCTTCGGACGGTTTACCCGAAAGACACGTGAGCGCGCATGCGGTATCGACGAGCGGCCGGTCGTCGCCTCGCGCGCCGAAAAGTCGATTAGCAACGAACAGACCTACGACACCGATCTGTGCGATCGCCGGGACATGGAGCGGCAGCTCCTGCGGCTGACGGAACGCACCGCAAGCCGCTTGCGCAAAGCAGCGTTGTCTGCCGGCACCGTTCAGGTCAAGCTTCGACAGTCCGATTTCAAGACATTCACCCGCCAGAAGCAGCTCAAGCCACCAGGAAACGGCACTGATCAAATATATGCAGTCGCCCGCGATTTGCTGGCCGCCTGGCTGAAGGGCAATCCTGACGCGAGAGTCCGGCTCCTCGGCGTGGGCTGCAGTTCGCTGGCGCCCGCCAGGCAGCCGGACCTTTTCGCTCACGGCGATGAGAGCCGGCCGTCGGACTTCGATCGCACCGTTGATGAAATCCGTGACCGCTTCGGCAGCAAGTCGGTGGCGCGCGCAAGGACATTGGATCGACCGTGAATGAGGTAGAATCGAGCGCTGTAAGAAACGGTCGACCCGGGGCCTGTTAATGTATACGAGTTTTTTCGGACTCAATGAAAAGCCCTTCGCGATAACGCCCGACCCGCGTTACCTCTTCATGAGCGAGCGCCACGGCGAGGCGCTCGCGCACCTCGTTTACGCTGTTACAGAAAGTGGCGGCTTCATGCAGCTAACCGGCGAGGTAGGGACCGGCAAGACGACACTCGTACGCACCCTGCTGCAGAACAAACTCCCGAAAAACGCCGACGTCGCCGTCGTCCTGAACCCGCGACTGTCGGTTGTCGAGTTCCTCGAAACCATCTGTGAGGAACTCGGTATCCTCGCGCCGGAATTCAGGGGCAGTGTCAAGGCGCTGGTCGATGCGCTGAACAAGCAGCTACTCAAGGCACATGCAGAGGGGCGCCGCGTCATACTCGTCGTCGACGAAGCGCAGAACCTGTCGCGCGACGTACTCGAGCAAGTGCGGCTACTGACCAATCTTGAGACCGCGAAGCAAAAGTTGCTGCAGATCATCCTGATAGGCCAGCCCGAACTGCGAGACTTGCTTGCCCGGGAGGACCTGCGGCAGCTGGCGCAGCGTATCACCGGCCGATATCACCTCGAGCCGCTGTCTCGCGACGAGACCGCGCAGTACATCGAGCACCGCCTGCGTGTTGCAGGTGCCCTCGGCGAAGTTTTCGACAATGCGGCCAAGCGCGAGGTCTTCCGGCTGACCGACGGCGTGCCGCGACTGATCAACGTCATCTGCGACCGAGCCCTGCTGGGCGCGTACAGCAAGGAAACCCGGCGCGTCAACCGGCGCCTGGTCCGCCGAGCAGCGGCCGAAATCAAGGGAATTCCGTATACGACTCCGTTGCTCAGATTGGCGGTCCCGGTCGTCGGTGGAATCGCCGTCGCCGTCATCGCGGCTACCCTGTGGCCGTTACTCGGGGAGCGCAGCGACCCGGTATCCACTGTGCCGGCACGCAGCGTTGCCGCAATGGAGAATGAACCGGCATCGGCCGTCGCGGCCAGGCAGACAAAACCGGAGCCCGAGCCCGAAGCGGCGGTCGAGCCTGAGCCGAAACCGGAAACGGAAGCGGAAGCGGAGGCGGAAGCGGAAGCAGAAGCGACGCTGGATGCGCAGCTGCTGCTCTCAGGCGAATTGACCAAGCTCGGGCCCGCATTCGAGGTTCTCTTCGGAATTTGGGGCCTCGAGTTCAGCGAACCGGTCACGAACGGCTGCGAAATTGCCGAGAGCGCGGGCTACGCGTGCCTGATGCAGCGCGGTTCGTGGAGCAGTCTGCGGCAGCTGGACCGGCCAGCTATCCTGACGCTTACGGACAGCCTCGGCAAGTCGCACCATGTCGTGCTTGAGGCCCTGCACGGTAACATGGCCGAGCTGTCCATCGCCGGCGTGAATGTGACGCATCCTTTCCTGGATGTGACGGACGTATGGTTTGGAGATTACATCCTGCTCTGGAAACCCCCGAACGGTACATTGCTCGCTCTCGGTCGGGGTTCACGCGACAAGAACGTCGTCTGGTTGCGCGAGAGCCTCGCCGCCATCGACGATCGCTACCGGGCTGAACCGCTCGACTCGAGTGTCTACGACGCCGAACTCGAACAACGAGTGATCGATTTCCAGCGCGATCACCGGCTCGATGTCGACGGGCTCGCGGGTCAACAGACCCAGATAGTCATTATTTCGCTGCTTGGGTCGGAGGGTACGCCCCGACTGACGACGCCCAGGCTTGCCCGGGAATGAGGGCCTGTTAGCACATGTCATTTATTCTTGATGCACTGAAGAAATCGGAAACCGAGCGGCAGCAACAAGGTCCTTCGGACTTTTCGAACGTGCCCTCCAGTGACGAATCGCCGCGTACACCTCGCTGGCTCTGGGCGCTGGGATTGCTGCTCGCGGTCAACCTCGCGGTGCTGCTGGGCGTGCTGCTGCGCGACGATACGCCCGAGACCATGCCGTCGCCTGCGCAGACGGCGCCGGCAGCCGGGCCCTCGTTCTCCGAAAGAATCGAGGAGGCACGTGAACGGAAATCGGCCTCCAGCGAAAGCGTTGCTGCGAGCACAGTGCCCGCAGCCCAACCGACGGTCGAGAGGCCAACGCAAGAGGCACCGCCAGCCACGCCACCGCAATCCCGGCCACAGTCCCAGTTCACGCTCGAAGCGCTACCGACGGCCGACGAACTGCGGGCGAACGGCTCGATCCAGCTCGGGAACCTGCACCTGGATATCCACGTCTATAGCGAGAAGCCGGCCGATCGTTTCGTTTTCATCAACATGGTCAGGCACCGCGAAAAGTCACGCCTTGCCGAGGGGCCCGTCGTCCAGGAGATAACGCCGGAAGGCGTCATTCTCGATTACGGCGGAACCCGTTTCCTGTTGCCGCGCGAGTAGGCCGGGCGACGACGATTGAACGAGCCTGCGTCGACACAGCTTTCTGGTGACAGCTTTGCCAGCGCGTTGATTTCGGGAATTCATCGCGTCATCGATGACCAGGAGCTGCTCAACCAGATAAACGTATTCCCGGTGCCGGACGGAGATACCGGTACCAACCTGAGCCTGTCGCTGGGTGCCGCGCTACCCGTTCTTCAGCAAAGCGATGAGAAGCACCTGGGGACCCTGCTGGCGGCGCTGGCCGACGCACTGCTGGACGGTGCCCGGGGTAATTCGGGCGCGATCATGGCGCAGTTCTTCCAGGGTATGAGCGATTCAGCGGGTGACCTGAGTCGATTCACGCCCTACACGTTTGCGAAAGCGGTTTCCATGGGCAACGACTATGCGCACGATGCCATGTCCAATCCGCGTGAAGGCACGATACTGTCCGTAATCGATGCCTTCGCCTGCAGCCTTGCCGAACACGTCAAGAACAGCGAAGACGGCGGTATTGCCGCACTCCTCCGCAAGGCGCTGGGGCACTCGAGAACGGCATTGGCAGAGACCCAGGAGCAACTCGAAGTGCTTCGCAAGGCCGGCGTCGTTGATGCGGGTGCCAAGGGGTTTGTCGACCTGGTCGACGGAATGAGTGAGTACCTGAGTACAGGCAACATCGTCGCCGAACCCGACCTGTCGCTCCTCAGTATCGAAGCTCCCCTGGTTACGGCCGGCAGCTCCCTCGAGTCGGGCTATCGTTTTTGCACCGAGTGCATCGTTACCAATGTCGATATCAACCGGCGCAAGCTGCGCGAAGCGCTCGCGGAACTCGGCGACTC
>JBFEXY010000104.1:0-7752 GCA_041562415.1 Woeseiaceae bacterium | reverse complement strand
TCTGACCACAACATTTTTTACGGCCTGCACTCGGCGATTACGCGGCAGGACAAGGACGGGCAACCCGAGGGCGGCTGGTACCCAGCGCAGAGGGTAACCGTTGAAGAAGCGGTGCGCGCCTACACAACATGGTCCGCCTACGCGAGTTTCCGGGAAGACGAAACCGGCGTCATCGAGCCGGGCCGGTGGGCCGATCTGACCGTCATGGATGTCGATCCGTTCGTCGTCGCAGATCAGCGCCCCGGCCATATCCTGAACGGGCAGATCGTCATGACTATCGTCGACGGCGAAATCGTCTACGAAAGGGCTAGTAGTAAATCTGGGTCGTAGTGCCGCAAAGGGCCAGCTCGGGGTGCCAGTCCGGCATCGCCTGCGACGCCCGTACCATGTCGATCAGTACGAGTTTGGCGAGATTGAGCACTGCCTTGCCGCGTTCCTCGCCGAGCACCTCGAGGTCGGCGGAGGACTCCCTCATGCCATAGGCCGTCACGACGAGCTTGTTATCGCGAAAATAGTAGGCGCCCCGGTACCGTTCATTCCCCAGGTGCACCGAGACGATGCCGTCGGGTAAGTTGATCATGTCTTCGTTCCGCGCGTGTGTGTAGTCATCTCAAATTATCCCTAGCAGGCGTGTCGGCGGGTGGCGACTGTGACATAAACCGGAACTCGCATCTCGGCACGAATGTGACAAGTAACTGCCAGATATGGCTTTTTTTGATCGCGATCGCCCATTGCGGCATCTGCACCCCCGTATTGCTGCTTTCCACGATTGCAGATCGGCGCCCCGGCATCATCCTTTGACAGGCACGTCGTCATGATGCCGTGTACGGCAATGTCCGTTTACGAGAGATAGCCTTTGACCACGCTTCTGGATGCCTATGACGAGCTAGTCCTCAAACGGCCAGCGATTACGCTGTTCGTGATTGCTCTCATGATGGCCTTTTTTGTGTATCACGTACCGGCGTTCCGGCTGGATGCTTCCGCCGATTCGCTGGTGCTCGAGAATGACGAGGCGCTGCAATACTACCGTTCGATACGTGCACGTTACGGGTCTGATGACTACCTGATCATCACTTACACACCGAATCAGGACCTTTTCGGTGAGGCCGTCCTGGCCGATCTAAAGGCATTGCGAGACGAAGTCGCTGCCATGGATAACGTCGAATCCGTTATCAGCCTTCTGGACGTACCACTGCTGCAAAGTCCGCCAGTCACCCTTGATGACTTGCGCAAGGAGATACGGACGCTCGAAACCCCGGGGACCGACAGGTCACTGGCAGAGGAGGAGTTTCTCTCGAGCCCGATGTATCGCAACCTGATCATCAGCACGGATGGCAAAACGACCGCGATGCAGGTCAACTTCCGTCGCGACGAAACCTGGCACCGCCTGCTTAAGCAGCGCAACGAGTTGCGTGAGAAGAACCTCCTGGGCGTTCTCTCCCCTGATGAGCAGGAGAAACTCGACGCGGTATCGGCACAGTTTGATGTCCACAGCATCAAACTGCGGGACAAGCAGAGCAACGACATCGCCGAGGTCCGCAGCATTATCGACCGCCACCGCGATACTGCCGAACTGCACCTGGGGGGCGTGCCGATGATCGTGTCGGACTCGATCGACTTCATCCGTCACGACCTGCTTACATTCGGAATTGGCGTGCTCTGTTTCCTGATCGTGATCCTGGCCATGGCGTTTCGCAAAGCCCGCTGGGTCATCCTGCCCATGCTGGCATGCGGGGCTGCCGGATCCATCATGGTCGGCTTCCTCGGGTTCGTAGACTGGCCTGTGACGGTCGTCTCGTCCAACTTCATATCGTTATTGCTGATCCTGACGCTGTCGCTCGCTATTCACCTGGTTGTTCGCTATCGCGAACTCCACGAGGCATCGCCGAACGCGAAACAGGAAGTGCTGGTCAGGGAAATGGTCCGCGCCAAGACGGTACCGTGCCTGTATACCGCGATTACGACAATGGTCGCTTTCGGCTCTTTGTTGTTCAGTGGGATCAGGCCGGTCATCGATTTCGGCTGGATGATGGCTATAGGAATCATCGTGGCATTCCTGGTTGTTTTCAGCCTGCTTCCGGCTTCCCTGATGTTCCTTGAACCAGGGGAACCTCACCGGCGCCGGGACCTGACCGACAAGATCACCCACTTTTTCGCCATCCAGATCCATGCGCACGGCCCCGGCATTCTTGCAGGCTCCATCATTCTGGCAGTGCTCAGCGTTATTGGAATGACTTTTCTGTCTGTCGAGAACCGTTTCATCGATTACTTCAAGGAATCGACCGAGATCTACCGTGGGATGGAAATCATCGATCGGGAACTCGGCGGCACCACACCACTGGACGTCATCGTCGATGCGCCAGCCGAATTTTTCGAACAGCAGGAAGAGATCTGGGAGGACCCGCTTCTTGCCGAGTTCGGTATGGATGATACCGATAGCGGCGGTATAACCGCGACCAGTTACTGGTTCAACACCGTCAGGTTGCCGGACGTATCAGATGCGCACCGGTACCTGGACTCGCTGCCCGAAACCGGCAAGGTATTGTCAGTCGATACCGCAATCCAAATGTTAAGGCAGATCGACGAGGAGATCGTGTCGGACAACTTCGAGCTATCCGTCCTCTATAAGAAGTTACCGGACGAGATCCGGGAAATCCTGGTTCGTCCATACCTGTCCTCGGACGGCAACCAGGTTCGATTCGCTATACGCGTCTTCGAATCTGACCCTTCGCTGCAACGCGAATCCCTTATGCAGGACATCCGTCAGGCGCTGACAGAGCAATTCGATTATGACGACAGCCAGGTTCACCTCTCCGGGATGCTGGTGCTCTACAACAACATGCTGCAGAGCCTGTTCCGCTCCCAGATAATGACCATAGGCGTGGTATTCCTCGCCATCCTCTTCATGTTTGCGGTGCTGTTCCGCGACCTGAAGGTGGCCGTTATCGCGATCCTCCCTAACGTATTCGCGGCTTTGCTCGTGCTGGGTTTGATGGGGTGGCTGAAAATCCCGCTCGACCTGATGACCATCACCATTGCGGCGATCACCATCGGGATCGCCGTCGACGACACGATCCATTATGTCCACAGGTTTACCCGGGAGTTCGGCAAGGACCAAGACTATTGGGAGTCTGTGAACCGCAGTCATGCGAGTATCGGCCGCGCGATGTACTACACGTCGGTAACGGTGACGCTGGGATTCTCGATCCTCGCGCTATCCAATTTCGTTCCCACGATCTACTTCGGTCTGCTCACTGGCTTCGCGATGTTGATCGCGCTAATAGCCAACCTGACGCTGCTGCCGCTGCTTATCGTGCGCTTCAGGCCTCTTTCCTGATTGCGGGATCTATTCGCGCCGCGCAGAACTTGAACTCGGGGATCTTGCCGTAAGGATCAAGTTCCGAGTTGGTCAGCAGGTTCGCGGCCGCTTCCGTGTAGCAGAACGGAATGAATACCATGCCATCCGCCACCTCGCGGTCGATGCGGACGCGCAGGGTAATCGCACCGCGGCGCGTCGACACGCGGATGAAGTCCCCCGGCGCCAATTGCAGTCGCTTCACATCGCGCGGCGACAGGCACGCCACGGCTTCCGGTTCGAGTTCATCCAGTGTGCCCGCACGCCTGGTCATCGCGCCGGTATGCCAGTGCTCCAGCATCCGCCCGGTGGTAAGGATCATCGGGTAGTCGTCGTCCGGCAGCTCGGCCGGCGGCGTGAGGTCCGTCGGGACGATTCTCGCTCGCCCGCTCTTCGTTGGAAAACCGGTGCCAAAAATAATTGCGTTGCCCGGCTTGTCGGGGGCATCACAGGGATAAGTCACCGCGTCCTCACGCTCGAGCCGGTCCCAGGTGATGTTAGCGAGCGACGGCATGATCTCGGCCATCTCCGCAAACACGTCGCGCGGGTGACTGTAGTTCCAGTCCAGACCGATGCGCCGCGCGATCTCCTGCGTGATCCACCAGTCCTGGCGAGTATCGCCGGGCAGTGGCACGACTTCGCGGCCGAGCTGGACCTGCCGGTTGGTGTTGGTGAAGGTTCCGGTCTTCTCCGGATGCGCGGATGCCGGCAACACGACATCCGCGTGCCATGCAGTCTCGGTGAGGAAGATGTCTTGCACCACGAGGTGTTCGAGCTTCGCCAGTGCGGCTCGCGCGTGTGCCTGGTCCGGGTCCGACATCGCCGGGTTCTCGCCCAGGACGTACATGGCCCGGATCTCGCCTGCATGTATTGCGTTCATGATCTCTACGACGGTGAGCCCGCGTTTCGTATCGAGTTCCGCGTCCCAGAAGTCCTCGTATCTTTGCCGATGGCCGTCATCCTCCACCGACTTGTAATCGGGGAAGAACATCGGGATGAGCCCCGCATCCGACGCACCCTGTACGTTGTTCTGCCCACGAAGTGGATGCAGTCCTGTTCCCGGTCGTCCCACGTGACCGGTGATCAGCGCGAGCGCGATCAGGCCGCGTGCATTGTCCGTGCCGTGCACCGATTGCGAGATCCCCATGCCCCAGAAGATGATTGAATTCTTCGCGGTCGCGTACACACGCGCCACTTCCCGGACCGTCGCCGCATCGATACCGCAGACCTCGGCCATCTTCTCGGGCGGGAATGCTTTGACCCGCTCGGCAAGTTCGTCGAAACCCTCGGTATGCGAATGCAGGTATTGCGTGTCGTAAAGTTCTTCTTCGATGATCGTGTGCAGCATCGCGTTCAGCAACGCCACATCCGTGCCGGCCTTGAACGTCAGGTTGTAGCTTGCGTG
Organism: Woeseiaceae bacterium; assembly: GCA_041562415.1. GTDB lineage: Bacteria > Pseudomonadota > Gammaproteobacteria > Steroidobacterales > Woeseiaceae > UBA1847. The sequence goes on along the minus strand of JBFEXY010000104.1, from coordinate 2,992 downwards.
ACGGCCCAGCCCCTGCCCGCGCGGATCGGCGACAATGAGCTTCGCGCCCTGCTTTGCCCTGTTCTTCAGATAGGTGGCCGCGACCGGGTGATTTTGTTCCGGGCGCGCGCCGATGACGATGATGCAGTCGGCGTCATCCGCCGCGGTAAACGGGGCGGTGACCGCACCCGAGCCGATGCCCTCTATCAGTGCCACGACGGACGATGCGTGACAGAGTCGCGTGCAGTGATCGACATTGTTCGTGCCGAAGCCGGTGCGTACGAGTTTCTGGAAGAGATAGGCTTCCTCGTTCGATCCCTTCGCAGAGCCGAAACCGGCGAGCCCTGACGGGCCGTGTTCGTCGAGCGCCTTCTTCAGGCCGGCCGCGGCCGTATCAAGCGCCTCCTCCCAGCTCGCCTCGCGGAAATGCGTCCACGGGTTACCAGGATCGAGCCTGGCGCCGCCGTCCTTTGCTGCGTCATCGCGGCGGATCATCGGCTTCGTCAGGCGATGCGGGTGGGTGATGTAGTCGAAACCGAAGCGACCTTTGACGCACAGGCGCTGTTCGTTCGCCGGGCCGTCGCGCCCGTCGACGTACAGGATCTTGTCGTCCTTGACGTGCACCCGTGTCTGGCAGCCGACGCCGCAGTAAGGACACAGGGTATCGACGTGGCGGTCCGGGAATTCCCTTCGCGTGCCGGCCTCGTCCAGCAGGTTCGCTTCCATCAGGGCACCGGTCGGGCAGGCCTGCACGCATTCACCGCAGGCCACGCAGGTCGAGTCGCCCATCGGGTCGTCGAAATCGAACACGATCTTCGATCCGTTACCGCGATACGCCATGCCGATGACGTCGTTCACCTGCACTTCGCGGCAGGCGCGGACGCAGAGATTGCAGTGAATGCATGCGTCCAGGTTCACGGCGATGGCGACGTGGCTGGAATCTCTGTCGATCTTCGCCCGGGCCGGAAAGCGGCTGTCGGTTACGCCCATCGCATCCGCCCACGCCCAGAACTTCGAGTTCGGATCGGGCGCCGTCTCTCGCGAAGGCTGATCGGCAACCAGCATCTCCATCACCATGCGCCGGGCGCTCCTTGCGTCCTCGGAAGACGTGCTCACAACCATGTCCTGCACGGGCTTCCTGATGCAGGACGCCGCAAGCACACGCTCGCCTTTGATCTCCACCATGCAGGCGCGGCAGTTGCCGTCGGCGCGGTAGCCGGGCTCGGGCGCGTAGCAGAGGTGCGGGATCCCGATGCCCTGCCGCTGTGCCACCTGCCAGATGGTCTCGTTCGGTGACGCCTCGACCTCCCTGCCGTCGAGCGTGAATGTGATCTTCCCGGTCACGACAGCTCCTCCGGGAAGTACTTCAAAAGGCACAGCAGCGGGTTCGGTGCAGCCTGCCCCAGACCGCAGATAGAGGCCGAGGCCATCGCGGCACTGAGTTCGATCAGCAACTCCTTGTCCCATGCATGCCCCGACATCAGCTTCACGGCTTTCTCGGTCCCGACACGGCACGGCGTGCACTGGCCGCAGCTCTCGTCCTCGAAAAATCGCATAAGATTGAGCGCGGCTTCCCTGATGCTGTCCTTATCTGACAGCACGACGATCGCGGCAGAACCGATGAAGCCACCGTGCTCTTCCAGCGTGTCGAAATCGAGCGGTATGTCCGCCATGCCGGCAGGCAGTATTCCGCCCGAAGCGCCGCCCGGCAGATAGGCTTTGAAACTGTGTCCGTCAGCCATTCCGCCACAGTATTCGTCGATGAGTTCCTGCGCGGTGATCCCGGCAGGGGCAAACTTCACGCCGGGTTCCCTCACCCTCCCCGAAACAGAGAAGCTGCGTCTGCCGTTCCGCCCGTTTCGGCCCTCCCCGGAGAACCAGTTCGGGCCTCTCTCGAGAATGTCGCGTACCCAGTACAGAGTCTCGACGTTGTGGACCAGCGTCGGCCGCCCGAATAAACCGACCTGGCTGGGGTATGGCGGCTTGTGTCGCGGCAGGCCACGTTTACCTTCGATACTCTCCAGCATCGCGGATTCTTCACCGCAGATATAGGCACCCGCGCCACGACGAAGGTGGATCGCGCGATCGCCGTTGAGACCCCCGCGCTCGAGTTCGTCGATGGCCTCCTGGAGAATCTCGTTGACCGCCGGGTACTCGTCACGAAGATAGATGTAGATCGCCTCGGCATCGACAGCCCATGCAGCAATCAGCATGCCCTCCAGGAATCGGTGCGGATCCCGTTCCAGGTGATAGCGATCTTTGAATGTGCCTGGCTCGCCCTCGTCCGCGTTCACTGCCATCAGGCGGGGCCCATCCTCCTGGCGCACAAAATGCCATTTGCGACCGGCCGGAAAGCCCGCACCGCCGAGGCCGCGCAAGCGGGAATCCTCCATCGATTTGATAACTTCATCAACCGCCCGCGCGCCTGCAAGGCAGTCGCGCAGTAACGCGTAACCACCAGCCTTTACGTAGGCATCGAAGCGCACGTGGTCAGGGATTGCGGGGTGATGATTGCCGCTTTGCACTGCTTCGGCGATCGAATCGGCATCCGCATGATCAACATGGCAGTGTCCCACCTCCGCAACGGGCGCCGTATCGCAGCGCCCCATGCAAGGCGCGCGGACGACGCGCACGTCCGTACCTAATCTGCCAGGTAGCGAATCGAGCAGCGCGTTGCCGCCGGAAAAAGCACAGGTCAGGCTGTCGCAGACGCGGACCGTTACGGGCGGCGGCGGCGTTTCACCATCCAGGACGATGTCGAAATGGGCGTAAAAGGACGCGACTTCGAATACCTCGGCCATCGACAGCCGCATTTCGTCCGCGAGCGCCTGCAGGTGTGCGGCGGCCAGGTGGCCGTAGTTGTCCTGGATCAGGTGCAGGTGCTCAATGAGCAGATCGGGCGAGCGGGACCGGCCGCCGAGCAATGCCGCGATTTCCTCCTGCGCCCCCGGATCGAGCTGGCGCCCTTTGTGGAAAGCAGGCGAACGCCGTCGCCCCGAACCGGGCGCTATTC